>CALDQK010000106.1 GCA_937911525.1 uncultured bacterium | reverse complement strand
CTACGCCTCGGCCGAGGAGCTGCACGAGGCCCTGGCAGAGCAGCGCGAGCCAGGCGCTCGCGCACCGCTCGTGGCTGGGGTTGGGCTGGCGTGCGCGCTGGGCGTGGCGCTCGCCGGGGCGGCCCTGTGGAAGGGCCGCGGCGCGGCCGCAGTCTCGGCGACGCCCCCTCCCTCGCCGTCGCAGCAGACTCCCAGCCCGCCTCCCCAGCGGGCGAGGTCGGGCGTCCTGGACGAGGCGCGCGGGCTGGTGCGCGACCCCCCCGCGCCGGGGAGCCGCCGGGCGGACGCCCTGCTGCGCGCTCGCGGCCGGCCGCTCCTGACCCTCGACCCGGGCAGGTGGGTGTTCGGCGCCCATTTCCGCGGTCCGAACCGGCTGTTGACCTGGGGGGCGGACCTCTTCGAGTGGGACCTCGGCGGACCCGGCGGAGGTCCTCGCCGACCTCGTCGAGTGGCGGAGGCCAACGCCCTCGTCTCGCACGTGGTCCCAGGCCCAGGCCCGGGTCCGACGCTGCTGGTGTTCGCGGAGGGGTCGGGGCGCACCTGGACCCTGGAGGGGGATCGGCTCGAGCTGCTCGGCCCCGAGACTCCCGACGCCCAGCCCCCAGCGTGGAGCGCTAGCGGTGAGCGGGTGTATCTGCCCGCGGGGACCCGGCTGCGCGTGTTCGACGTCGCGCGCCGGACGATCCTCGAGGAGCACGACTACGCGCCCGCGCGCGTGCGCCGGGCCGCCGAGTCGGCGGACGGGCGCTACCGCGTGCTCGTGCTCGAGCGAAACGAAGGCGGCGGGCGCCGCGACGAGCTGGTCGTGCTCGACGCCGCGGGCGCAGCGCGCAGTCGGCAGTGGGCCGGGGCCCAGGTCGAAGCGGTGCAGGCCCTGGGGCCCGCGCGCTTCCTGCTCGCGGTGGGCCACAACGTCGTGGTGCTGGACGCGGCGCGCGGCAGCTCACTGCGCTACGAGGGCGACGACGTAGCCGGAATCGGCCACTCCCACCAGCGCAGCGTGAGCAGCCTGGCGCGGGCGCCCGCGCGCGGGTTCACGCTCAGCACGAGCGGCTCGGGAGGGGCGCTCCCCGCCCGGGGCGACATGCGGGTGTGGGACGCCCAGGGTCGGCAGCTGCACACCTATCGGATCGCGGCGAGCGCCGAGGCCTATCCGAGCGCGGTCTGCCTGGACCCCGAGGAGCTCGTGTTCGCGCTGGTGTGGACCCGTGAGCGCGCCGACAAGCGGGAGCCCGTGAGCTCCTACGTCGAGCTGCGCCTGGCCGACTTTCGCTGAGCTAATCGACCTCGGGGAAGAAGCGGGCGCGGATCTCGTCCCAGCGCTCCGGGGGCTGGCGCAGCTGCTCAGCCGCGCAGGCCAGGTGGGGCTCCTCCAGCGCCAGCCGGGCCTCGGCCTCGGGGCGGGTGTAGCCCTCGGCGACCAGGCGCTCGAGCGCGCGCTCGAACTGCTCTGCGCGCACGATCCGAGTGGTGTCCGCGTCCGGGTTCACGCTGGAAGTCTACCCCTCGCGCGCAAAAGACGCTCCTGCCGACCTGACTCAGCCCTCGGGGCGGAGCGCCCGCTCGAGGAAGGCCCGGGCGCCCGCGCCCAGGTCGGGCGCCTCGCTGGCGCGGGGGCCACCCACGTTGAGGGTGCGCACCCTGTGCTCTGCCAGCCAGGCGCGCAGCTTCGCCGGGTCGGGGTCGCGCGCGAGCTCGACCACACGCAGCGGGCGGCGGTAGCTCTGGGCCAGCTCCGCGGTCAGGAGCGAGCCGCCGCTGAGCGGACGCTGCCCGACGATCACGAGCGTCGCGTCGCTGTCGCGCACGTTCCACTCGGTCCGCTGGGCGAGCTCGGCGTCTCGGTGGCCCGCTTCGCGGGCCTCGTCGCCTGCGGCGACACGCAATCCTTCCGATTGGGGGATTTCGTCGAGGGGGTAGGCAGCGGGGATCGCGCCGTCCTCGGCCCAGCGCCCTCGTGGACACCAGCCCCCGCGGGGCAGGCCCAGCGCGCGGGCAGCGTCGAGGGCGGCCCGGTCGACCCCGCTCTGACCGCCCGAGACGACGCGGAGGCGCGCGCTCCGTCGCGTGGCTTCGCTCACCTGGCTGGCTCCTCTCGTCGCGGGTGGTTGTACACGAGGACGCCCTGGCCGGCGGCCAGGGCGTCTCGCGGGAGCCGGCGCTCGCTTAGTCCCGCTGGCCGCTGGCCCGCCGAATGGCGCTCGAGGCGCCCTCGGTGGTCTGGCCGCCGAGGTCGACGATCCCGTCGTCGCCGTGGGCGAGCTCGTCGTCCGCGGCCTGGGTGCGCCGGACCAGCTCGAGCTGCTCGGCCAGCGCGTCGGCGGCCGCGGTCTGTCCGCGGGCGCGCAGCGCCTTCTCGGCCGCGCTCAGGGCGGCGGCCTCGTCCTCGTAGGTCTGGAGCCGGTTGCGCGACGCGCCGCGGAGGGCCTCGTTCAGGCGCTCGCGGGCCCGCTCGCGGCCCAGCCGGGCCGCCATGGCGTTGGCGCTGTTGGCGTAGGGGTCACCCTCGGCGCCAGCCTGCGCGCCGCCCGCGATCCAAGCCAGGTCCTCGACCTCGGCCAGGTAGCCCCCCTCGCGCTTGTGATCGTCGTAGATCTCCTCGAGGTGCTTCTCGCGGTTCATGTTGTAGCTGTTGGCGTACATCTCCATGTCCTTGCGCAGCTTCTCGTCGACCTGGGAGGCGAGGTGCTGGGCGTAGGCCTCGAGCGAGCCGTAGCGGCGCTCGATGTTGGCCCGCAGCGCGGCGCGACCAGAGAGGCGGTCGACGGTCGCCTTGTTGCGGTCGGCCAGGATCTTCGCCTCGCGGGCCAGCTTCTCGAGGCGGTGGGCGTAGAGCGCCTCGTCCTCGTGGAGCGGCTTGTAGAGGAAGTCGCGATACTCGGTCCAGGCCTTGTCGTACTCCTCGGCGGCGGTCCGCACCGCGTCCGCGTCCGCGTTGGGCGCGTTGACGGCGCCGAAGAACTCCTCGCCCGCCTTGCCGACGGCCTCGCGGGCCGCCTTGCGGTCGAGGTAGCCGTTGACCATGTGCTCGAGGTCCTCGGCGACGTAGAGGATCACGGCCAGCTCGGCGGCGGTGTAGAACCAGGCCCCGGCGCGCGCCAGGCGGCTGACCGCCAGCCCGGTGCGGGCCGCGGTGCCGGCGCTCTTGGCCTTGCGGAGGTCGATCAGCCACTTGATCCCGCGCGAGGCCGAGTGGACGGCGGTCGAGCTGATCGAGAGCGAGCCGAGCGAGATCGCGAAGGCCTTGCCGCTGAAGTCGCCGCGCACGATCGCGGGCAGGGCCAGGCCGGTCGCGAGCACCAGGTTGCTCTTGAGGATCCCGTTGACGAACTTCGGCTTCACGTAGCGCTGGAGATACTTGACGTAGGCCACGTCGCCGATCCGGGCGCCGACCACGAACAGCCCATACTCCTTGTAGAAGTCGGTCGTCATCAGCCCGTCGAAGAACTCCTCGATCCGGGCCCGGTCGCCGGTGGCGGTCACGACGGCCAGCTCCTTGAGGAAGAGGGCCAGGCCGAAGTGGGCCAGGCCGAGCGCCTCGCGGCTGGCGGTGTCGCGGCTGAAGCGCTTCCAGTCGACGGTGCCGTCGCTGCGGCGCCACTGCGCCAGCTTGTCGACGTTCTGGCCGGCGGCGGCGCGCTCGAGGTTCTCGAGGCGCTTGCTGGTCGCGCCGTACTGGAAGTAGCCGCGCAGGCGGTTGAAGAGGTTGTCGATCTTGCTCGAGCCGGTCGGCTTGTCGAAGGCCATGACCGCCTCGCGGATCTCCTTCTCGTTGAGCGGCATGTCGATGCCGACCACGCGGCCCAGGCCGTCGGCGGCGTCCAGGATCCGCACGCCCTCGGCGTCGGCGAGCTTCTCGCTCTTGAGGCCGGAGGCGTGGGCGCTCTCGTGGGCCATGATCAGGCCGAGCACGCGGGCCCGGAAGAAGGGCCGCTCGGCGACGGGCAGCTTCTCGGCGCGGGCGTGGATCTCGTTGAGCAGCCCGGTCGAGACGCGGATCGCCTTGCCGTCGCGCTCAGCCAGGATGTCGTTGCTCTGCAGGACCTCGAGCTCGAGGCCCTCGATCGTCGAGCGGTGCAGGTCGAGGTTGCGCGCCGCGGCGGCGTCCTCGGCCTTCTGGCGCCGGGCGAGGACCCGCAGCAAGGCCGCCTCGCGCACGCTCTCGAACACGCCGCCCACGGTCTCCATGGACATCTTCGAGGGCTCGAAGGGGCCCGTCCCGCGGCGGACGCGGCCGAAGCCTTCGCCCTGGCCGTTGGTCAGGGTCGTCTCCGCGACGTTGGTCTTGGGCAGGAGCGAGCGGAGCATCTGCTCGCTGAGGCCGCTCTCGCGAACCCACTTGCGCACGCGCAGGCGCAGCTTGCGCACGATCTCGCTGTAGTTGAGCCCCTCAGCGTTGCCAGCCTTGGTGCGCAGCTCGACGAGCTCCTCGGCCTGGGCCTTGGTCAGGCCAGCCTCGCGCATTTGCTCGACGGTGGCGCTGCCCCAGTTGATCTCGGCCAGGGCCTTGACCTTCTTGGCCTTGGCCTGGGTCAGCCCCGTCCGCTCCATGATCTCCTCGACCGAGGCGGTCTTGGGGTCGAGCTTCTTGCCGAACTCGAGGATCTCCTTGGCCTTGGCCTCGCTGAAGCCAGCCGACTCGAGGGCCGACTTGGTCATCTTGTGGGCGTCGCGGTGGGTGATCAGCTTCTCGGCCTGGGCTTCGGTCAGGCCCAGCTCGACCAGCTGGCTCTTGCTGGCGGTGGTCAGGTCGACCCCGCCCGTGCGGGCCTCGATCTTGTCGGTGGTCTCGTACTCGACCACGTCGGCGTCGTAGAGCATCTCCGAGGCCAGTTCCGCGTTGTAGGGGGAGCCCGGAGCGCTGCGCCCGATCAGGTTCGCGCGGCGGAAGTCGATCAGGCGCCTCGAGAGCTCGCTCTCGAGGCCGGCCCGGGTCAGGTCCTGGGCGGTAGCGGAGGCCACGTTCACGCCCTTGGCGCGCACGTGCAGGCGGCGGCCAGCGTTCTCGCCGAGGACCTCGCGCAGCTTGCTCTCGCTGGTCACGTCGACCGCGTCGCGGTAGTTGACCAGCTTGCGGGCTTGCTTCTCGGTGATCCCCGCCCGCTCGATCAGCTCCTCGACCGAGAGCGTGTTGAGCTCGCTCAGGTTGGAGAGGCCGCTCTTGAGCTTCTCCTTGGCCGTCTCGGAGAGGTCCGCCTTGTCGACGACCTCCTTCCAGCGCGAGAAGGAGTTGGCCTCGCGGGCGCGCTCGAGCGCCTTGGCCTGCTTCTTGGTGACTCCGTAGCGCTCCTGCAGCTCCTCGACCGAGAGGGTGCGCAGGTCGTTGATATCGGCGTTGCTGTTGGCGAGCGCCATGACCCGCTCGACCTCGGCGTCGCTGAAGCCGCCCTCGCGGAGGGTCGTCTCGTTGCGAATGTCGTGGGCGTCGCGGTAGCGGACGATGTTGCGGGCCTCCTCGATGTCGATCCCGAGCCGCTCGACGAGGCTCTCGGCGGTGACTTCGCTGGCGCCAATGTCGAAGGGCTGCGCGGCCGCGCGGACCTCGGCCTCGCGGGCCTCGTTGACGTTGGCCTTCTTGAAGGAGCTCTCGACGTCGTGCGGGGTGCGGTAGCGGAGCAGCTTGTTGGCCTCGGCCTCGCTCAGCCCGAGGCGCCGCTTGAGCTCCTCCTTGTCGGCCGTGTTGAGGTCGATCGCGTCCAGGAAGGCCAGCTTCTCGGGGGCGGCCGCGGTGCGCAGGGCCGAGGCGCGCGTGATATCGGCGGGCTTGATGGTCCCGCCCGCCCGGCGGGCGGCGACGGCGGCCTTGGCCTCGGCGGGGCTCATGCCCAGCTTCTCGATCAGGGCCTGCTCGTTGGCGTACTTGAGGTCGAGGCCGAACTCACCGGACTGGATCTTGTCGGCGTAGCGGTCGAGCCAGCCGAGGTATTCCTCGGCCGAGAACTTCATCGTGCGGCGGGTGGCCTCGTCCAGCGAACCCTCGAGGTGCCAGGGCAGCAAGGGGGTCGAGACGCCCGTCGAGTAGGCGCGGGCGCTGCCGCCGGCCTTGTTCGACCACTCGCTGGACTGGAGCCCGCGAATGATCTCCATCTTCTCGGGGGTCGGGGCCTGGCCCGTGACCTCGGCCAGGTAGCGCTCGAAGTGCTTCTCGTAGCTGATCGACTCGGGGACGCTGTTTCCGCTCGAGTACCAGCTCGAGCCGGCGGTCTCCATCTTGTTGGCCTCGTGGCCCCAGGCGCCCCACTCGTGGTTCTTGAACTGGTGGGCGAAGATCTTGGCCAGGCGCTCGATGTTGTCGACGTCCTTGGTGAAGCCGCGGATCTCCATGTCGATGTAGCCGGTCTCGCCGCTGCTGTAGGGGCGGTCGACCTCGGCCACGCGGATCGTGGCGCGGTCGCTCTCGCTCAGCTCGGCGATGTTGCTGATCTCGCTCGGCGAGAGGCGCGCGTTGGACCAGCTCTTGAGCGAGAGGTCGGTGCGGAGCTTGTTCACGCGCTCGAGGTAGACCCAGTTGCTGGCCCGCTCGACGAAGTCGGCGTATTGGCTGCTGCGGGCCTCGAGCTTCTCCCAGTCCGGCGCGTTGTCGCGCATGTGGAGGTGGAAGCCCTTCCCGCTCTTGCCCGTCAGCTCCTTGGCCCGGCGCATGGCGTCGGTGGACTCCTTGAGGTTCTCGAGCACGTTGGAGTGGATCTCCCAGTTGCCCGAGCCCTCCACGTACCAGTAGTCGGAGAGCCAGGAGTGGCGCTGGGTGTCGAGCTTGAAGTGCTCCTTGACCGAGCTGTGGTTGCTGCCCACGACCGAGTCGTAGTAGGCGCGGCGCTGGGCCTCCGACATGGTGTCCCAGCGGGCGTTGGTCTCGGCGTCGGTCGGGCGCGCGATGTTGACCAGGCCGTTGCCGCGGCCTTCGAGCTCGAAGCCGAAGGTCATGGGCTTGCCGTTGTGCATGATCCGCCCGTCGGGGAGCCCCTCGAGCATGCCGCGGAACTCCGCCTCGGTGCGCAGGGTCCGGGGCTGGACGTTGCGCTCGAGGAGGGTCTCGAACTCGGCCGGGTCGAGCCCGAGGGACTCGATCAGCTGGCGGGCCTCGTTCTTGGCCTCGGCGGGGTCGGCGGGGGTGTTGTAGGCCACCATGTCCTCACCCGCGGGCATGGTCGCGCGCGGCTGGAGCTTGACGGTCTTGCCCTCGGCGGCGAGCTCCTGGGCCCGGACCAGCATTCGCCGGTAGAGACGCGCCTGCAGCTCGTGGGCCTCGGCGTTGGCGAGGTCGAAGGTGCGGAACTCGACCAGGGGGCGCGAGCTGGTGTGGTTCTCGTTGATCGGGAGCGCCTTGGCGAGGTTCATGGACCGGTACTTCCAGACCTTGTTCCACGAGTTGGGATCCATGGGGTCCGCCTCGTGGATCGTGGCCTCGCGGCCCTCGTAGGACTTGAAGATCTCGGCCAGGCGCTCCCGGGTGCGCTCGTTGGGGCGCAGGCGATCGATCTCCTCGAGCAGCTCGGGGTGATCGGTGGCGAGGGAGCGGGCGAAGTAGTTCTTGTGCCCGCCGCCGCGGACCGGGTTGAAGATCCGCCGCAGGGTCGGCTCCATGTTCTCGTGCATGACGATGAGGTTCGCCAGGGCGCGGGCGTCGCCGTTCGACTTGATCAGGGAGTTTGCGTCGAGGGTCAGGTGCACGCCCGAGCGACGGGCGGTGCGCACCAGGCCGCTGCCCTGGACCTTCTCGAGGATCTGGCGCAGCTCCTTGGTGTCATCCATGGGGGGCGTGACGAGCTCGTAGCCGTCGAGGCCCGTCGAGGCCACGAACTCGGGCTCGATCAGCCAGGTGCGCCCGCGGGGGTCCTTCCACTCGGCCTTGAAGAGGGGCCGCATGCCGGTCGGGAACTTCTCGAGGTTGCTGGTGGGCTTCTCGAAGTCGACCCGGCGGATCGTGGAGGGGTCGCCGCCGTAGTGGCGCACGATGACCTCCATGATCTTCTTGTAGTTCTCGAAGGGCATCTCCTCGAAGCGGACGATTCGGTTGCCCTGGCCGGCGAACTCGAACTCCATTCCAAAGGTGGGCTCGGCGGGCTGCGCGTATGCGACGCCGGTGCCAACGCAGAGCAACATCAGCGCGAGACTGAAGCGAACCATTGGTCCTCCCTGATAACGAGACGAATATAGGGGGCTCCGCAGGCAGGTTTCCAGGCAAAAGTGTCTGTTGGATAAGAACTTAAAGGACCTTGCCGCGCCGGTCCTGAGCCTGGGCGCCTAAGTCGTGCTCATTCAAGGCCCCCAGCCCTTCGCCTGTCGTCTTCGGGCGCCTTGCCTAGATTGACTAATTAGGGATCTCGGATTGGCTAATTCTTAGGAAGGAGTCGTCGAGCGTGATCAAGCTTGCATTTGTAGGCGACCGCTACAAAGAGGCGGTGGGCGCCAACGAAGGCGCTTTGAGCGGCGTCAGCGTCGAAGCCTATGCGTCGAGTATTGGTCAGTTGAATGGCCATGACGTGCAGGTCGTGGTGTGCGACCTGCGCGACCTAGGGAGGTCGCCGTCCAACGCGCTGCGGGCGCTCCTCGAGCGACCGGGGCTCGAACTAGCGGTCGTGACCTTCTCCTTTGCGCCGCGCCAGACCCTCGAGAGCCTGCGGATCGACCCCCGGGTGCGAGTCGTGCAGGGCCCGATCTCTCTGGCAAACCTGCGCGCGCAAATGGTTCACCTGATCGTGCGCGACATCCTGGACGAGGACGGCCGCGCTAGCACTCCCCCCCACCCCAGCAAGTGCCCCCAGTGCGGGGCCTCCCTGAGCGTCTGAGAGGTCCACGATGAGCAACCAGACCGAGACCGAGAACGCCCCGCGCCGCTTTACGCCGGGTCAACTGGCGCGCTTGCTGGAGGTCAGCTCGACGATCAAGTGCGAGTGCCCCAACCACTTGGCGAGGATCGTGCAGAGCCTGATCGGTTTCGAGGACTACGCCAAGGACTGCGAGAACCTCAACGAGGAGGACGCCAGGATCCACCGCATGCTCTACGAGAAGACGGTTCGGGCGCGGGTGCTCCTGGACGAGGCGCTCGCGGAGCTGTGCGATTTCGAGCAGATCAGCGTCTAGGAGCCTAGAAGCCGGCCCGACGCAGGGAGGCCTCGAAGCGCTCGACGCGCTGGCCCGAGCGGAGGGTGAGCACGCCGAGCAGGTCGTCCTCCAGGCCGCCCTCGACGCGCACGGCCTCGACCCGCCACTGGCCAGCGGGATCCACGAACTCGTCCGGGAGGACCAGGCGTTGCTGACCGGAGAAGGCGACGATCGCAGCGCGCCCGCGACCCTCCTCGGGGTCGTCGAGGACGGCCAGCAGGCGCACGGGCGGGCGTGGCGCGCTGGGGGCCGCGGGAGGCGGGGGCGGTGGCGGGGTCGGCGTCTCGGGGCGCGGGCGGTCGAGCGCGAGCCAAACCGCGCTCAGGTCGCGACCGGCGGGGCGCTCGTCCTCGCTGACGGCGTAGCGCTCGGCGTCGTAGCCGAGGGCCTCGACCTCGGGGCCGCTGTAGACCTGCCAGCCCGCCCAGCCGAGGGCGGTCGCGACCAGCAGGTTCAGGCCCCACACGAGCAAATTGAGCGTTCTGACTCGCTTCACGTGAGGGAGACGCACGGGCCCCAGCGCGGGTTTAGTCGCCGGGGCGCCCTTGTGGCGAGAGGTCTCGTTGGCTAGACCCGGGGCCCTGGGAGGTGACATGGCGAAGCTGGCGACGGTGATCGGCGCAGGTCCGGTGGGCTGCGTCCTTGCGCTCTTGCTGCGCAAGCGCGGCTATGAGGTCGTGATCTACGAGAAGCGAGCGGACATGCGGCGGACGGAGATGGCCGCCGGGCGCTCGATCAACCTCGTGCTCACCCCGCGCGGACTCCGCGCGCTCGACCTGCTCGGGCTGCGCGATGAGGTGCGGACCCTGACCGTCCCCGTCTACGGGCGAATGATGCACTCGCTGAGCGGCGAGCTCGCCTACCAGCCCTACGGCAAGGACGAGCGCGAGTTCAACGACTCGATCGGGCGCGGCGAGCTGAACCGCTTCCTGCTCGACAAGGCCGAGGCGGCCGGGGTCTCGATCCACTTCGAGGCGGGGCTCGCGCGGTTGGACCTCGAGGGGGGCATGCTGCACCTCGAGGACGGGCGCGAGGTCGAGGCCAAGCTGGTGTTCGGCGCGGACGGCGCGCCCTCTGCCGTGCGCGAGTCGCTCGCGGCCGCCGGCAAGTGCGAGCGCTCGCTGAACATGCTCCCCGACGGCTACAAGGAGCTGCTCTTCCCGGCCAACGAGGACGGCAGCTACCGGATGGACGCCAAGGCGCTGCACATTTGGCCGCGGGGCGACCACTTCCTGATGGGCCTGCCCAACCAGGACGGGAGCTTCACCGGGACCGTCTACATGCCCAACGAGGGGCCGGTGTCCTTCGCGGCGTTGGACACGGCGGCCAAGGTCGAGGCCTTCTTCGCCGAGCACTACCCCGACTCGATCGAGGTGATCGGGCCGAGCCTGGGGGAGCAGTGGTTCGCCAACCCGACTGGGCACTTGGGGACGGTCCGCAGCTTCCCCTGGCACCTCGAGGATCGGGTCCTGCTCGTGGGCGACTCGGCCCACGGGGTGGTGCCCTTCTTCGGGCAGGGCCTCAACTGCGGCTTCGAGGACTGCGCGGTGCTCGAGGCGCTCTTCAACGAGCACGGCGACGACGACCTCGGGGTCGTGTTCCGCGCCTACGAGGAGGCGCGCAAGCCCGCGGGCGATGCGATCGCCGACATGGCCCTCGAGAACTACGTCGAGATGCGGGCCAAGGTCGCCGACCCGGCCTTCCTGCTGCGCAAGAAGGTCCAGAAGCGGCTGGAGGGCGCCTTGGCGCCGCGCTATCGCAGCCGCTACGCGATGGTCGTCTACTCCTCGATCCCCTATCACCTCGCCCAGCAGGCGGGCGCGATCGAGGCCGAGATCCTCGACGAGCTCTGCGCCGGCATCGAGGACCCCGAGCAGGTCGACCTCGCCCGCGCCGAGGAGCTGGTCGCGGCCAAGCTCGCCCCCTTCGTGAGCGAGCACGGCCTGGACCTCGATTTCTAGCCCCTAGGGCTGAACGGGGCGCTGGGTCATGCCCACCGCCTCGCGAGCCCGCGACATCGTCTCCTGCGCCAGGGCGCGGGCGCGCTTGCCGCCGGCCTCGAGCACGTCGTCGAGCTCGCTCTTGGGCTTCAACAGCTCGGCGAAGCGCTCGCGCGCCGGGCCGAAGTGCTCGTCCATGAGCTCCTTGATCCGCTTCTTGGTCACGCCGTAGCCGAGGAAGGTGCGGTCCTCCCGGTAGGCCTGGGCGAGCTCCTTCTGCTCGGCCTCGTCGGCGAAGAGCGAGAAGATCGCGAAGGCGTTGCAGCTGTCTGGGTCGAGGGCCTCGAGCTTGGGGTCGCGCGAGTCGGTCACGATCGCGTTGATCGCCTTCTTGAGCTTCTTGCCGCTGGCGAAGATCGGGATCGTGTTCCCGTAGCTCTTGGACATCTTCTGGCCGTCGGTGCCGGGGACCTTGGGCGTGGGCGAGAGGCGGTATTCCGGCCGCAGGAGGACCTCGCAGGAGAAGGCCGCGTTGAAGCTCTGGGCCATGTCCTGGGCGATCTCGATGTGCTGGACCTGGTCCTTGCCGACCGGGACGAGGTTGCTCCCATAGATCAGGATGTCGCTGGCCATCAGCGCCGGGTAGGCGAAGAGCCCGACCGTCGCGCGCAGGCCGCGGGCGACCTTGTCCTTGTAGGAGTGGGCGCGCTCGAGCAGGCCCATGCCCGTCACGCTCTCGAGCATCCAGGTCAGCTCGTGGACCTCGGGCACGTCCGACTGACGGAAGAAGGTCGCCTTGGCGGGGTCGAGGCCCAGAGCCAAGTAGGAGGCGGCGACTTCGCGGGTCAGCCGGCTCAGCCGCTCGCGGTCCTGGACCGTGGTCAGGGCGTGGTAGTCGGCGATGAAGTAGAGGGCATCGCCTTCGTGCTGCAGCTCGAGGTGCTGCCGGATCGCGCCGAAGTAGTTGCCCAGGTGGAGCTCGCCGGAGGGTTGGACGCCCGAGAGGATGCGCACGGCAGCCGTCCTTCGTGGTCAGGGGAGGGGGGATCCGATCAAGGCTCGCCCCTACGCGCAAGCCAGGACGGGGCGCCAGGGGGCGGCCTTTCGTTCGATCCGCCTCAATCGAGGGGTCGATCGACCTCGGCCAGGCAGAGGTGGAGGTGCGGGTGGCGCGCCAGCCAGGGGCGCGAGCCGGGGGCGTAGCGCTCGACGAGGTCGAAGGAGCTGGTCAGCTCGATCAGCGCCAGGCCTTGCTCGGCGACGAAGGGCTCGAGCTCGGCAGGGTCGGGGCCCCACACGAAGGGTTCGGCGTAGGCGAGGCGCATGGCGAGGGCCGGCAGGTCGCGCAGCGCGAGGCGGGCCACGCCATCGCTGGGCGGGGTCCAGACGTCGAAGCCCACCAGCGAGCCGGGGGGGGAGTTCTGCGCGATCGAACGGAGGGTCTCGGCGACGGCCTCCTGCTCGAGATACATGGTTACGCCCTCCCAGCACCACACGGTGCGCTGGGCGGGGTCGAAGCCTGCCTCTCGTAGGCGCTCGACGAAGGACTCGCGCGCGAAGTCGACGGTGACCGGGACCCGCGGGAGCCGGGATCCCTCGCCGAGGGCGGCGTCCAGGAGGGACTCGCGGCGGGCCGCGGTGGCGGGGTGGTCGACCTCGTAGAGGGTGGCCTCGGGCAGCTTGCCCGCCAGGCGCCGCACCCGGCTGTCGTAGCCGGTCCCGAGCAGCACGACCTGGCTCAGCCCCTCCTGCTCGACGAGGAGGTCGTCGAGGGCGCGGTGGCGGGCCACGATGAAGGTCATGATCCCTTGCAGGGCCCGGTCGATGCGCCGGAAGAGGGCCTTGCGGGCCCGAGGGGGCAAGCGCTCGACGGCGTCGACGAGGGCCGCTCGGGCTGGGCCGAGGAAGGCCCGCGCGTGGGGGTCGCTGAGGATTCGCTCCTGCGCGGGGAGGAGCTGCTCGAGGGCCCGCCAGGAGCACACGAGCTCGGCGGTGGTGCTGGGGCGGTCGGGTCGCATGGGCGCATTGTGCCAGTAGGATCGGGGCGTGAGCCGCTCCTGGGCGAAGCTGAGTGGGGTGTTGAGCGCCGTCTTGCTGGCGGCGGCGCCTGCCTGGGCTGACGTGGTCGTGCTCAAGAGCGGCGGGCGGATCAGCGGCAAGGTGGTCAAGGACACCCCGCAGGAGGTCGTGGTCAAGCCCCCCAGCGGGCGAGTGGTCCTGCCGCGACGGCTGGTCAAGGAGGTTCAGCGCGAGAGCGCCGGTGAGACCCTGATCTCCCTCGCGCAGGAGCGCTTCAAGGCGGGGGCGATCGAGGAGGCCCGGCGGCTCTATGAGCGAGCCGCGCAGGACCCCGACGCCCAGGTGCGCGCGCGAGCCAAGGCCGGCCTGGCCTCGCTCGAGCGCCGCGGGGCCAAGATTCGCCGCTACCGCAAGGCGCCGCGCTGGCCCTTCGCGCTCCCGGCCGGCGTCACGGGGACGCCGATCGAAGGCGGGAGTCTGCAAGAGCAGCTCGACCGGGGCCGACGCGCCCTGGACGACGGGGACGGGACGCGGGCGCTCAAGCTGCTGGGTCCTCTCGCTGAGTCCAACTCCGCGCTTCCTGCCTTGCGCTACCTCGCGGGGCGGGCCCACGCGCTGCTCGGCCAGGAGGCAGAGGCGCGTAAGGCATTTCAAGCTGGGGTCTTGCGACGAGACTTCGCCGCAGCGCGCCCGCTGAACTGGCTCCTGGAGCTCGCCCGTCGGCGCCTGGCAGGGGAAGAGCTGGGACCCAAGTCGCCTGGTTGGAGCGGGAGCTGGAAACGGCGCGAGACCGAGCGCTTCGCCTTCTACGCCCAGCACGGAATGAGCGACGCCCTGGTCGGCCAGGGCGAGGCGCTCTTTCGGGAGGTCCTCGGCGCGCTCGACATTCGCCTCCGGGAGGCGAGCTTGGCCGGCAGGATCCAGGTGTTCGTGTTCGCCGAGGGTCACGAGCTGGGCGACGCCCGGCGGGCAGGGCTGCGGGAGGGGAGGGCGCTGGCGCCCGACGGGCCGCTGTGGACCGTCGCGGCTGTCGCCGGCGAGCTGCGGGCCCCTCTGCGCGCGGCGGTGGCTCATGCGCTCGCCGAGTCAGCGTGTCCAGGGCTGCCCGAGTGGGCAGGCCTGGGCGTCACCGACCTCGTCAGCCCCGACTCAGAGCGCAGCGAGCGACTCGAGAGCGCACGGCTTCGAGGTGCGCGGCGAGTCTCCTTCGACGAGCTCCTGGCGGGAGGAGCCCGCGCGAAGACGCCGCAGGCTCGCTCGTCCTTGGCTGCGCAGGCCGGACTGATCCTCGAGCTCCTGACCGAGGAGCGCGGCAGCCTGCGCAAGGCCCTGCACCTGTGCGCGAAGATCGCCCCGCTGGGGGGCCCAGAGAAGGCCTTCCGGCGCTTCAGGGTCGATCTCGCCAAGCTGCGGGCGGCTTACGAGAATCGGCTGGGAACGGAATGAAACCAAGGGGAGGCGGGGTCGTCTAATCCGCTGTTGGAGGAACCACGTGACCCGTCCGCGCTCGACTCGTTGTGCCTGGTGCAACCAACCCGGCCCTCGCCTGGACCACGTCCACGGGCGAGAGCTGCTCCGCCAGGCCCGAGGGCGGGCGCGCCAGCTGCGCCGCTGGGCTCCGACCCTCTGCCGGCCCTATCTGGGCCCCTTCTTCCCCTTGATCACGGGAGAGGTTGGCCTGGCCAAGCCTCAGGTGCGCGTAGCCCAGCCTTGTGAAGGAGCGGCGGCGGCTGCTCAGCGCACCGCCTGAGCGCTCAATACTTGATCACCTGCTCCAGGCGGGAGATCGAGACGACCTCGCGCTTCTTGACCGCCACCTCGTGCCGGTTCTTCTTGACCCCGTGCTTGGCGGCGTCGATCAGGTAGACGTCCTTGCTGGTCCGGCTCGTGGCCAGGTCGTGGACGTCGGCGTCGGTGAGGGTCACGAACCAGTCGCCGACCTTGGTCAGGTGGCCGATGTAGAGCAGCTCTCCGCGAGTGTCGAGGATGACGTCGTGGCCCACGAAGGGCTCCCACTCGCTGTGGTCTTGATCTGCTGTGCTCATGAGCCCAAGAGCCTCCGAATGTCGTTGAAGATCACCAGCGCCATTAGCCCGACGATGCAGAACAAGCCGAACCACTGCGCGTTCATGAGGATCTCGGTCGAGACCGGCTTGCCCTTCAGCTTCTCGATGGCCAGGAAGAAGATGTGGCCGCCGTCGAGGATCGGAATCGGCAGGATGTTGATCACAGCCAGGTTGACCGAGAGGATCGCCAGCAGGTGGAGCAGCTTGCTGAGGCTGTCCTGGCTGGCGAACTTGTAGGTCACGTTGACGATTTGGATCGGGCCGCCCAGCTCGCGCGGAGACACAGCGCCCGTGAGGAAGGCCCCCAGCATCAGCGCGATCCGCCGGGTCTGGATCATCGTCTGCTCCAGGCCGAGCCAGAGCGCGTTGAGCGGGCTGCGCTGAATCGTGACCTGGCGCATTTGCAGGTCGAAGCCCAGCACGGGTCGGGTGGCCGTGGGGTGCTGCGTGGCCTGGACGACGGCCGTGCGCTCCTCGCTGGCGCCCTTGGGCAGCCAGGCGACCTTCAGTCGACTGGCCTGGTGCATGCGGTTGACGCGGGACCGGTCGAAGGTCCGCTCGCCTCCCCACAAGAAGGTCCCCTCCTCGACCCAGATCCTGGTGAAGCGATCTCCAGGCTGTAGCTGGACCGGGTCCGCCTTGGCGTCTGCCAGGGGGAGGGTGCAGGGCTCCGCGACGACGTCAGCCGCGTAGATCACGCCCAGGAGCCACTGGCCGACCTCCTCGACGACCTCGAGGCGCGCGGCGTCGCCCTTCACCCCTTCGAGGGCGCGCTCGATCACCTGCGGGTTCTGGGGGGCGAGGACCGCCTCTAGCGACTGTCGCTCGCCCTTCCGCTCGACGACGAGGCCCACCCGATGGTCCTGGGTCTCGGCCGCGAGCGCTCCTGCCCTCCGCACGGCCTGACTCAGGTTGCTCGCCGTGACCGGGCGCCCCGCGATCTCGACGAGGCGATCACCCTCTCGGATCCCCGCCTTGGCTGCGGCTGAGCCCTCCTTGACGCTGCGAATCCAGGCCTGGTCGGGGATGGCCAGGCCGAGGTGGAAGATCGGCTTTCGCTCCAGGTCGACCTCGAACTGCTTCAGCTCACGACCCTGCGGGCGTCCGCTCTCGTCGTAGTGGACCTCCTCGAAGGTCGCGACGACTCGCCCTTGCAGGTCCCCGAGCGCGCGGTTGATCGCCGGAGCCTTCATCACGGTGTCTGGGGCGCAGCGGCTATCGACTGCGGACACGTTCAGCCAGTGAAGCCCTCGGGTCGGGGTGGAGGGTCGCAGGCCAGCGTCCCAGAAGGGCGTCCCCTCCTGAACGTCCCCGACGACGTAGGCCAGGCTGACGCCGAGGCGCGCGAAGCGGTCGTTGGGGCCGCGGACGGGGGTCGCCTTCGTCTTGAAGGCTCGACCGTCGCGCACGACGGTCAGCTCGATCTCGCCGTCAGCGATCGCGGCGAGGGTGCCGAGATCCTGAAAGCCGAGCACCTCACCGCCATCGACGTGGGTGACGACGTCTCCGCGGCGCAGGTCCGCCCGGCTAGCAGCGCTGCCGGGCTCGATCGCGCCGACCTCGGCCGCCGCGAAGTCGACGCCCAGGCCGAAGCAGAGCACGAATCCGACGGCAGCCAGGACCAGGTTCATGACCACGCCGGCCACCATGATCACGAAGCGCTTCTCGACGCTCTTGTTGCGGAAGTCGTCGTCGCGCTCGGTCCTCGGCTGATCGGGGTCGCCGTCGACCTGCCCCAGCATGCTCACGTATCCGCCGATCGGCAGCGCAGAGACGCGGTAGTCGGTGTCGCCGTGGACGACCCCGAAGAGCCGGGGCCCCATCCCGAGCGAGAACACATCGACCCGGACTCCTGCCCACTTCGCGGCCAAGAAGTGGCCGAGCTCGTGGAAGAAGATCAGGGCCCCGACACCCAGCAGGACCCCCAGGAGGCCCCGAAGCGTGGTCAGCGCGGCACCCGGACCCGTGGCGAGGAAGTCGAAGAGCAGGCTCAGCGGGTCCACTTGGCGGCTTCCTCTCGGGCCCAGCGGTCAGCCTCGAGCACTTCCTCGAGGGTTGGCGTGCTGCGGTCGCGAGCGGGTCCGCGCTCAGCGTGCGCCTCGAGCACCTTGGCGGTCGTGGCCACGATCTGGGGGAAGGAGATCGCCCCAGCCAGGAAGGAGGTGCGGGCGACCTCGTTGCTCGCGTTGAAGACTGCGCCGCTGACCCCGCCCCGGCGCAGGACCTCGTAGACCAGGTCGACCGCGGGGAAGCGCTCACGATCGGGGCGCTCGAAGGTCAACCGACCGATCTCCGCCAAATCGAAGGGGGCGGTCGGGAGCGGTCGGCGCTCGGGATAGGTCAGCGCGTATTGGATCGGGACCCTCATGTCGGGGACACCGAGCTGCGCCATCACGGAGCCATCGACGAACTCGACCAGGGAGTGAATGATCGACTGGGGATGGACCACGATCTCGATCTGCTCGGGCGCGACGTCGAAGAGCCAGCGGGCCTCGATCACCTCGAGGGATTTGTTCATCAGCGTGGCCGAGTCGATCGTGATCTGGGGCCCCATCTCCCACGTCGGATGCTTGAGGGCCTGCTCCCGGGTCGCACCTTCGATCTGCTCCTTGCTCCACTCCCGGAAGGGCCCGCCGGAGGCCGTGAGCAGGAGCTTGCGCACCTCCTTCGTGGACCCCGCCTCCAAGGCCTGGAAGATCGCCGAGTGTTCGCTGTCCACAGGAATCAGCTCGCAGCCGTTCTCCTGGGCGATCTTTCCGAGGATGGGGCCTGCGAGCACCAGGCTCTCCTTGTTGGAGAGGCAAAGCCGCCGCCCTCGGCGTGCAGCCTCGAGCACCGGGGGCAGACCAGCCGCGCCGGTGATGGCCGCCAGGACCGAGTCGCACTCTTCGGCTACGAGCGCGCAGGCGCCCTCATCGCCCTGAAGCACCTCGGTGTCGGTCCCAGCGAGGGCCTCCCTGAGCGGGACATAGGCCTCGGGGCTGGCGATCGAGACCCGGGGGACCCGGTGCTTTCGCGCCTGCTCCGCGAGCAGCTCCCATTTGCTCCCAGCCGCGAGGCCTACGATCTGGACCTCGTCCGCGAGGTTCTCGCAGACATCCAGGGTGCTCTTGCCAATGGATCCGGTAGATCCGAGAACGACGACTCGCTTGGCCACGCTGCCTCCAGGGGTGCGAATTCTCCGATCCGCGTGCGCTGCGTCAAGGACCATCCCGACGTGAGCGCTTGTGCCATCGAGAGTTGCAACGACTCGACGATGGTTTTCTGCGCGGCGGTTGACCGGGGCTTCGCCATGACTACTATCTGCCCTCTCGACGCGAGGAACACCCCGCTGAGAGCAAACACGAGACAGGCGCTCGCGCCCACCTCGTCCAAAAGACAACTGGCCCCAAGCGCGAGGCAGCGCAACCAAGCAACGCCTCGGTGCCCAACGGCTTGCTCTTTTACAATCCGGTTTCCACGAGGATCGACCTCCTCGAGTCAGCTCTATGGGCTGGCGGCGAGCAGATCGATCTGGTCCCTGGGAATCAGGACGCGGCGAAAATAAAATCGCGACCGGCGCTTGACGGCGTCGAAAAGCGAAGTAACTTACCGCGCTCCTGAGAGGGACACCTCGGCTCACCTGAGCAACGCTTCGGCGCCGCTCGAGCAGAGGTTGGCTGGCCAAGAAAAAAATCTTGTCTCGCGCTTGACGGCGCTTCAACGACGAGTATCTTGGGCAAACTTCCCGAACGGGAAACCCCGATCCAATCGGCTCCAAGCTGCGCCAGCTAAATACACGGCTGGCTAGCTAGAGTTCGTCTCGATCGGTAGCGATCTTTGAAAATACGGTGAAGGTGCGTTGGGGAGAGAGACCCGATCGCTTGCGGCAGTTGCTAACGCAGCTGCGGTGGGCGTGAGAGTCAACACCGCCCCGCGTGTTCTGCGGCCTTCGGGCTGTAGAGCGCATGGGTGACGGTAGCTTAATTTTCCCAACGCAAGCCATTTATGAGCTCAAATTCTTTTGAGTGCCATACGTGACATGTGATTGGAACATAAAGTCAGAAAAGAACTTTTCAAACTGAAGGGTTTGATCCTGGCTCAGAACGAACGGTAGCGGCGTGGATTAGGCATGCAAGTCGCACGAGAATCCATTTCGGTGGAGGACAGTGGCGAAAGGGTGAGTAATGCATAGACAACCAACCTTCGACTCCAGGATAACTGGGGGAAACCTCGGCTAATACTGGATAGGCTAGCCACCCCTGTGGGGAGGCTAGTAAAGGTGGCCACTTAGCAATGCTTCTGGTTGAAGACGGGTCTATGTCCTATCAGCTTGTTGGTGAGGTAACGGCTCACCAAGGCAATGACGGGTAGCCGACCTGAGAGGGTGACCGGCCACACTGGGACTGAGACACTGCCCAGACTCCTACGGGAGGCTGCAGTCGAGAATCTTCCGCAATGGGGGCAACCCTGACGGAGCGACGCCGCGTGCAGGATGAAGGCCTTCGGGTTGTAAACTGCTGTCAATGGTTAAGAACGGGCAGTAGGGTAATATTCTGCTGTCTTGACAAAGGCCATAAAGGAAGCCACGGCTAACTTCGTGCCAGCAGCCGCGGTAAGACGAAGGTGGCAACCGTTGTTCGGAATCACTGGGCATAAAGCGCGCGTAGGCGGACAAGTAAGTCGGGTGTGAAATCCCTCGGCACAACCGAGGAACTGCGCCCGATACTGTTTGTCTTGAGGGCAGGAGGGGACTGTGGAATTCCTGGTGGAGCGGTGAAATGCGTTGATATCAGGAGGAACACCGGCGGCGAAGGCGACAGTCTGGCCTGCTTCTGACGCTGAGGTGCGAAAGCCAGGGGAGCAAACGGGATTAGATACCCCGGTAGTCCTGGCCGTAAACGATGGGTACTAGGTACGGGGGTCCCAATGCCTCCGTGCTGGAGATAATTTATTAAGTACCCCGCCTGGGGAGTATAGTCGCAAGGCTGAAACTCAAAGGAATTGACGGGGGCTCACACAAGCGGTGGAGCATGTTGTTTAATTCGAAGCAACGCGCAGAACCTTACCTGGGCTTGACATGCTAGTGGTACGAACCCGAAAAGGGGAGGACCCTCTCTCGAGGGAGCTAGCACAGGTGTTGCATGGCTGTCGTCAGCTCGTGTCGTGAGATGTCGGGTTAAGTCCCATAACGAGCGCAACCCTTGTCCTTAGTTGCCAGCGGATAAAGCCG
Organism: uncultured bacterium; assembly: GCA_937911525.1. Classification (GTDB taxonomy): domain Bacteria; phylum Planctomycetota; class J058; order J058; family J058; genus NORP233. Next base: position 2,625 of record CALDQK010000106.1, on the reverse strand, counting down.
GGGACTCTAAGGAGACTGCCGGTGTTAAACCGGAGGAAGGTGGGGATGACGTCAAGTCCTCATGGCCCTTACGCCCAGGGCTACAAACGTGCCACAATGGCCGGTACAGAGGGAAGCGAAGTCGTGAGGCGGAGCAAATCCCAAAAAGCCGGTCCCAGTTCGGATTGAGGGCTGCAACTCGCCCTCATGAAGTTGGAATCGCTAGTAATCGGAGATCAGCCACGCTCCGGTGAATATGTTCCTGAGCCTTGTACACACCGCCCGTCAAGCCACGAGAGCCGGGAGCGCCCGAAGCCGCTAACCCAACCATCCTGGAGGGAGGCGTCGACGGCGAGCTCGGTGATTGGGACTAAGTCGTAACAAGGTAGCCGTAGGAGAACCTGCGGCTGGATCACCTCCTTTCTAAGGGGATTGCCTTAGACCTTGAAGATCGGACCCCTCGGCAGAGTTCTCTGCCGGTAACACCGGTCTTCAAGAGTGTTAAGCATTGGGCTCGACCCACGCACCTTCACCTTCATACAACGAAAGAGCGGCGCGCTCCGGCGAGCCGCTCCCGTTGTCTCTCGAGTTCGAGGCGACAGCGGTTCCGTTCTTTTACAACTGAGTTACTCCTTAGCAGCGGTTAGCGCTGCGAGTCAGAGGTTTCCTCCGACTTGCATCGTTTAGCCGTTGTGAGCAGCGATCTGCGCCGCGGGCGAGAGGTTCAGCCTCGAGCTGGCGGGTCGAGCGGTCGTTGCGACTGCAGCGAAGTATTGATGCACTTCGCTGCGGCAATTCGCGAGGTATGTAATCGAGAATTCTTGGAAGCGCCGTGGCATGGAAAACATGCCTAAGCTACTAAGGCTGTCTGGTGGATGCCTTGGCATGGAATGGCGATGAAGGACGTGGGGTAACTGCGATAAGCCTCGGGGAGCTGTTACCAAGCTTTGATCCGGGGATTTCCGAATGGGGCAACCCAGCTGGGGTCATACCCAGTTATTCCTGTCTGAATGTATAGGGCAGGAAGGCAAACCTAGGGAACTGAAACATCTAAGTACCTAGAGGAGTAGAAAGCAACCGCGATTCCCTAAGTAGCGGCGAGCGAACGGGGATCAGCCCAAACCGGACGTACCTAACGGTCCATGTAGCCTATGTGCGTCTGGGGTTGTGGGAGCATCCGGTCGGTGTATGGGCCGGCAAGGAGTCATAAAGTCGGCGTCTAGTTGAAGCGCTCTGGAAAGGCGCGCCATAGAGGGTGATAGTCCCGTAAGCGAAAGACGACGGCCTCCTGGATGTTTCCCGAGTAGCGTCGGACACGTGAAACCCGGCGTGAATCAGGGGGGCCCACCCCCCAAGGCTAAATACAAGTCCATGACCGATAGTGCACCAGTAGCGTGAGTGAAAGGTGAAAAGAACCCCTGTTAGGGGAGTGAAATAGAATCTGAAACCAGACAGCTACAAGCAGTGGGAGGGCTTCTAGCTACGCTTCGGCGTAGCCCGGCCTGACCATGTGCCTTTTGCATAATGAACCGTCGAGTTGCGATCATCTGCAGGTTAAGCCCTTCAGGGGTGGAGCCAGAGCGAAAGCGAGTGCGAAATGCGCGACAAGGGTAGGTGGTCGCAGACGCGAAAACGGGTGATCTAACCATGAGCAGGGTGAAGCGTGGGTAACACCGCGTGGAGGCCCGAACGCACTTGGGTTGAAAACTGAGGCGATGACTTGTGGTTAGGAGTGAAAGTCTAATCAAACCCGTAGATATCTCGTTCTCCCCGAAATAGTTTTAGGACTAGCCTCGGGTCAATTGTCACTGTGGGGGTAGAGATACTGAATGGGTCTGGGGGGCCACCAGCCTACCCTTCCCAACCAAACTCCGAATACCATAGTGATTTACCCCGGGAGTCAGACCGTGGGGGATAAGCTTCACGGTCGAGAGGGAAACAGCCCAGATCGTCGGCTAAGGTCCCTAATTCGTGCTAAGTGCTAAAGGAAGTGACCTTGCTGAGACAGCCAGGATGTTGGCTTAGAAGCAGCCACCATTTAAAAAGTGCGTAATAGCTTACTGGTCGAGCAAGGTTGCGCCGAAAATGAACGGGACTCAAGTACGAAACCGAAGCCGCGGATTCACAGGCCATGGGTGCTTGTGAGTGGTAGGGGAGCGTTGCACGGGCGCTGAAGTTCGACCGAAAGGACGGGTGGAGCGCGTGCAAGTGATTATGACGGTATGAGTAGCGAGAAACTGAGTGAGAAGCTCAGTCGCCGTAAACCTAAGGTTTCCTGGGGCAGGTAATTCCGCCCAGGGTTAGCCGGCCCCTAAGGCGAGGCCGAAAGGCGTAGTCGATGGAAGACGGGTTAATATTCCCGTGCTAGCTTGGGTCGAGCGATGGGGGGACAGGGTTCTAAAGATCTACCCACAACTGGTATGTGGGGTTAAGCCTGAGGCTGAGTCGTAGGTAAATCCGCGACGTTAAGGCCAGGGGTGATGACGAGGCAATTGAGCCGAAGTGATCAGCGGGACCTTCAAGAAAATCCTCTAAGTGTTTGAGATCCAGGCTATCCGTACTAAAACCGACACAGGTAGGTGAGGAGAGTATCCTAAGGCGCGCGAGAGAACCATCGCTAAGGAACTCGGCAAAATGGCCCCGTAA
>CALDQK010000105.1 GCA_937911525.1 uncultured bacterium | reverse complement strand
GCACCAGCCACATTCGGATCGTGGAGGTCGCCACCGGCGAGACCCACGACGTGACGGCGCCGGTCTACCTCGACAGCGCGCCCTGCTTCGACCCCAAGGGTCGCTACCTGTTCTTCATCAGCTACCGGACCTTCAACCCCGTCTACGACCGCTTCTACTTCGACCTCGGCTTCCCGATGGGGGGCAAGCCCTACCTGGTCACGCTCCGCCCGGACGTCCGCTCGCCCTTCCGCCCCGAGCCCAAGTCGCTGCACGGGGACGACGACGAGAAGAAGGACGACGAGAAGAAGGACGACGACGAGAAGGACGAGTCCAAGGCCGAGAAGAAGAAGGACAAGAAGGCCAAGGACAAGAAGGGCAAGAAGAAGGACAAGAAGGCCAAGGACAAGAAGGGCAAGAAGAAGAAGGACGAGACGTCCAAGGACGAGCCGGAGAGCGGCGAGAAGAAGGACGACGCGCCCAAGCCGGTCGAGATCGACTTCGATGGGATCGCCGGGCGCGTCCTCGCGCTCCCCGTCGAGGAGGGGGTCTACGGCAAGATCGAGGCGGCCGAGGACAAGGTGTTCTACGACCGCTGGCCGCTGCACTTCACCCTCGAAGAGGACGACGACGAGGACGACGACGAGGACGAGAGCGCTGAGGGGACCCTCTACACCTACGACCTCAAGGAGCTCAAGGAGGAGCACTACGTCGGCGGCGTGAGCGACTACGGGCTCTCCTTCGATCGCAAGACCCTGGTCTACGTGGCCGAGCGGCGGGTGCGCGTCGTCAAGGCCGCCTCCAAGCCCGAGGGCGAAGGGACCAACCGCAGCTCGGGCTGGATCGACCTCTCCCGCCTGAGTGTGTCGGTCGTGCCCCAGGCCGAGTGGCGCCAGATGTATCGCGAGGCCTGGCGGCTGCAGCGCGACAACTTCTGGACCCCCGACATGTCGGGGATCGACTGGGAGGCGGTCTACGAGCGCTACCTCCCCGTCCTGGAGCGGGTCGCCACGCGGGCCGAGTTCTCGGACCTGATGTGGGAGGTCCAAGGCGAGCTCGGGACCAGCCACGCCTACGAGTTCGGCGGCGAGTACCCGCGCGGGGTCCCGGCCTACCGACCGGGCTTCCTCGGCTGCGACCTCGTCCTTCGGGACGGCAAGTGGCAGATCGAGCGGATCGTGCGCGGCGACAGCTGGCGGCGCCCCTTCGACTCGCCCCTGGCCGAGCCCGGGCTCGACGTGCGCGAGGGGGACGTCCTGCTGCGCGTCGAGGGGCAGCCGGTCGGGCCCGAGCACCCGCCCGGCGAGCGGCTGCTCCACCGCGCCGGGGAGGAGGTCGCCCTCGTGCTCCAGCGCGGGGAGGAGCCCCCGCGCCGGGTCGTGGTCAAGACCATCGAGAGCGAGGCCGAGCTGCGCTACCGGGCCTGGGTCGAGGGCAACCGGCGCTGGGTCCACGAGCAGAGCGGCGGCAGGGTCGGCTACCTGCACGTGCCCAACATGGGCGCCCGGGGCTTCGCCGAGTTCCACCGCTACTACCTGGCCGAGTTCGACCGCGAGGGCCTGATCGTCGACGTGCGCATGAACGGCGGCGGCCACGTGAGCCAGCTCCTGCTCGAGAAGCTGGCGCGGCGGCGGGTCGGCTACGACGTCCCGCGCTGGGGCAAGCCCGAGCCCTACCCGAGCGACGCGCGCCTGGGCCCCGTGGTGTGCCTGACCGACGAGCACGCGGGCAGCGACGGCGACATCTTCAGCCACTGCTTCAAGCTGCTCGGGCTCGGGCCCCTGGTCGGCAAGCGGACCTGGGGCGGTGTGATCGGGATCTGGCCGCGCCATCCGCTGGTGGACCGCACGGTCACGACCCAGGCCGAGTTCGCGTTCTGGTTCACCGACGTGGGCTGGAGCGTCGAGAACTACGGGACCGAGCCCGACGTCGAGATCGACCGCGCGCCCCAGGACTGGGTCTCGGGGAGCGACCCGCAGCTCTCGGGCGGCCTGGCCGAGGTCCAGCGCCTGATCGCGGCGGAGCAGCCCCAGGTGCCCGACTTCGGCCCGCGCCCGGTCCTGACTCCGCCCCGGCTGAAGCACCGCTGAGGGACGACCCGAGCGGTCCTCCCCGCCTGCAGGCCTGGCGACTCTGCGAGGCCAGCGGGCGGGGCGTGTTCTTCGAGCGCGTCAACCGCAGCCACGGCGGCTGCGGCGTGGTGGCTGCCCTCGGCTTCTTCCCGATCCTGTGTCTGGTGGGGAACCTGGCCGCACCCCTCGAAGGCCTGCTGCAGCTGGTCCCCTTCGGCCTCGGCCTGAGCGGAGCGCTGCTCGGCTACGGGGTCCTGATCTTCATGATCGGGACGATCTACGCCGAGCGCCTGGGGGTGTTCTTCGGCCCGCGCCGACGCTACGGCGGCTGCTTGATCCAGCAGGAGCGGCTCGTGTTCTGGCTCCTGCTCCGGGACGACGCGCCCCACGGCGAGCTGCGGCTCGAGGTCCCGCGCGCGCGCGTCGCCCGCTGGGAGGACCCCCCCGCCGGCGTCGTGCTCCGCCGCGAGGGCCTGACCTTGCTCGCGAGCGTGGCCGACCTCGTGCGGCCGCTCCTGATCCCGCTCGAGAGCGAGGACCAGCGCCGCCTCGTCCACGCCCTGCTCAGCGAGCAGCTCCGCCTCGACGAGCTCCGCCTGGGGCGGCAGCTCCCCGCCGGGGTCTCGGCCCTGGACTGGGTCGACGAAGGCGGCCTCCTCCGCTGGGAGCCAGCCCCCACGGGGGCGCTGAGCGAGCGGACGCACGCGCCGCTCGAGCCCGCCGCCGCGCTGCGGCTGGGGCTCCAGCTCGGGGTCTACTCCCTGGCCGACGCCCTGACCTGGGCGGAGGCCGCGGGGGTCCAGCTCCCGCCGGAGCGCGAGCCCGCGCTGAGCGCGCTGGACCGGCTCGGGCCGACCCTCGACGCCCCCAACGAGCTCCGCGCGAGGCTGGCCTTCACGGCGTGGCTGATCGACCTCTCACTCCAGAGCGGAGGCGCCGCGAGCCGCGCGCTCAGCTTGCTGGAGCACGAGCTGGGCGAGGCCCTCGACGCCCTCCTGGGAGGCACGCCCGCGCTGACCCGCGCCGAGCTCGAGCAGCTCTCCTCGGCCTACGCGCGCTGGTGTTCCGCGGGCGAGCCCGAGCGGCTCCAGGCGCTGCGAGGAGCGCTGGCCCCCTGCGAGGACACCCTGGCCTCCGCCCCGCGTCCGGCCGCCCTCGCGGGCCCCTAGCTGCCTGGGGGTGCGAGTTCGTCGCGCTGAATTAAACTGTCCGCGGTAGCCCAGGAGGAGGCATGGACTCAGAGTTCGACCCGATCGCCGCGCGTCAGACGCTCGCCCAGCTCGAAGATCGCCTGCAGCGTGACGTCAGCGACATGCGCCAGGTCCTCGTGACCGACGTCCCCACGCACGTGGTTCGCGTCGTGCGTTCGACCTTCGAGCGCAGCTCGCGGGCCGACGAGATGGGAGCCCCCGCGATCAGCGCGCTCAAGCAGGCGACCCAGGAGCTGGCCGAGAACCTGGCCGGCGAGGTCGGCGCCGCGCTGGAGGACTTCGAGGCCTGGACCTGGCCCAGCGACGAGGCCTTCCCCGCCGACCCCAGCGGGCTGCGCGATCACCCGCGCGTGGCCGAGGTCCTCGACCGGGTCGAGGTCTCGATCGTGGCGCTGCTCGAGCAGCACGAGGTCCCGATCAAGGACCTCGCCGGCCGCGGCGCCTACCAGATCCCCTCCTACTTCGTGGCCGGGCACTTCATGAAGAGCCTGGTCGCCAACTACTGGCGCGCCCTGCGCGACTACGAGGAGCTGCGGAACAAGGTCGTCGAGGCCGAGCACAGCGACGTCCGCAGCGCTCGGCGCAAGAGGTGGGACTCGGCCTAGAGGCCCGCGCCGCTGCGTTCGACGGGGCCTAAACCCCGTCGCCACGATTCTCGCTCCATCGCCTGGCTGTTACCGTCGCCTCTCTGGAGAGCGACCCATGGATGACCTCCTGGCCCGAGTCGAGCGGCCGAGCCGCTACCTGGGCAACGAGCTGAACAGCGTCAAGAAGGACCTCGCCGAGGTCTCGCTCGAGGTCGGGCTCTGCTACCCCGACCGCTACGAGATCGGCATGTCCAACACGGGCCTGCACATCCTCTACTACCTCCTGAACGAGGACCCCGAGGTGGCCTGCGAGCGGGTGTTCCTGCCGGGGCGCGACCTGGAGGCGATCCTGAAGGAGGAGGGCCGGCCGCTGGTCACGCTCGAGAACAAGCGGCCGCTCTCCGAGCTGGACGTGCTCGGGATCCAGATCCCGCACGAGCTCTCCTACGCCAACATCGTCAAGACCCTCCGCCTCGGCCAGATCACCCTCTGGACCAAGGACCGCCGCGACGAAGAGCCCCTCGTGCTCGGCGGCGGCCCTGGCGCCTTCGGGCCCGAGGTCGTGGCGCCCTTCTACGACGCGATCCTGCTCGGAGACGGCGAGGAGGGCTTCGGCGAGATCCTGCAGGTCTACCGCGCCTGGCGCGCGGAGGGTCTCCCCCGCGCCGAGCTCCACCGACGGCTGGCTGGGGTCACGGGCTGCTACGTGCCCTCGCTCTACCAGGTCAGCTACGACGAGGAGGGCCGGATCGAGGCCGTCGCTCCCAGCGACCCCGCCGCCCCGGAGATGGTCCTCAAGGCCGTGATCGAGGACCTCGAGACCGCCTACTACCCCGACACCGCGATCGTTCCCTACTCGGAGACGGTCCACAACCGGCTCGGGATCGAGGTCATGCGCGGCTGCACCGTCGGCTGCCGCTTCTGCCAGGCGGGGATCATCTACCGCCCCCTGCGCGAGCGCTCGCCCAAGCGGATCCTCGACCTCGCCAAGTGCGGGCTCAGCTCGACGGGCTACGAGGAGGTCTCGCTCCTCTCGCTCGACACCGGCGACTACACCCTGATCGACCCCCTGACCAAGGAGCTGCTCGACCAGACCGCCGAGCAGCGCGTCTCGCTCTCGCTGCCCTCCCTGCGGGCCGGCAGCCTGACCGACGACGTGATCCAGGAGATCCGCCGCGTGCGGCGCACCAGCTTCACGATCGCGCCCGAGGCCGGGACTCAGCGCCTGCGCGACGTGATCAACAAGAACATCTCCGACGAGGAGATCTTCGAGACGGTCGACCGGGTCGCGCGCGGCGGCTGGACCTCGATCAAGCTCTACTTCATGGTCGGCTTCCCGACCGAGACGACCGAGGACCTCGACGGGCTGGTCCAGCTGGTGCTCCGCTGCCGGGAGATCGGGCGGCGCCACAACCAGCGCTTCAACTGCACCGCCTCGATCGGGACCCTGGTCCCCAAGCCGCAGACCCCCTTCCAGTGGGACCCGCAGCTCGAGTGGCGCGAGTCCCTGCGGCGCATGCGCTACGTGACCAACCAGCTGCGCGACAAGGGCGTGGGCGCCAAGTATCACGACGCCGACCACTCCTGGCTCGAGGGCGTCTTGACCCGGGCCGACCGCCGCCTCGCGCCCGTGATCGCCGACGTCGAGGCCGCCGGCGGCGGCTTCGAGAGCTGGCAGGACGAGCTGGACATCGAGCTCTGGAAGCGGGTCCTGGCCGAGCACGAGGTCGACCCCGAGTGGTATCTGCGCCAGCGCGACTACGACGAGGTCCTGCCTTGGGACCACCTCTCGGCGCGGGTGACCAAGAAGTACCTCCTCAACGACCGCAAGAAGATCGACCGGATGGCCAGTCCGACGACCTTCGACTGCCGCGACGACCTCTGCGCAGGCTGCGCGGTGTGCTTCGACGACGACATTCGCAACCGCCTGGCCAAGTATCACCCCGACCCCTTCGGCGACGGGCGCAAGCTGCCCATGGCGCTGGTCAGCCGCGTCGCTATGGGCCACGGCGTGGCGCGCCAGCTCGAGGCGGCGGCCGGCGGCTCGGTCCGCGATCAGGCCGCCAAGGCCGGCGCCGACGCCATGGCCGCCAAGCTGCGCCGACGCCGTCCCCCCAAGCCGGGCAAGCGACGCTGGGCCGTGACCCCCGGCGCGCCCGGGACCCCTGGGCCCGCCGACGCCTTCGACCCCGAGCGCCTGGCGCAGGAGCCCGAGCAGGTGCTCTCGCTGAGCGAGATCGTCAACCCCGACGGGATCGACCCCCACGCGGAGCTCCCGACCGAGGCCGAGCTCGCCGCCGACCTGGCCGCGGAGGACGAGGCCGCGGAGGACGAGGGCGCCAAGGGACCTCCGCCCCGCGTGGCCTATCACTACCGGATCGTCTACCAGAAGCGCGGCGACCTGCGCTGGCTGGGCCACCGCGAGGTGATGCGAGCGATCTACCGCGCCCTGATCCGCAGCGGCCTGCCGCTGGCCTACACGATGGGCTTCCACCCCAAGCCCAAGCTGGCCTTCGGCCCGCCCCTCCCTACGGGCTCCGAGAGCCTGGAGGAAGAGCTCGACATCTGGCTCGACCGCGAGCTCCCGGTCGAGGAGGTCGCCGCGCGCCTGCGCCCGGTCTTCCCGGCCCGCGATGGCGAGGGGCTGCTGCTCCAGAGCGTGGAGCCTCGCCTGACGCGGACCAGCGCCAGCGCCGAGCGCATGGGCGGCCGCTGGTCCGTCGGCCTGCGCTCGCTCGGCGTCGCCGAGGCCGCGGTCGCCGAGGCGCTCGAGCGCTTCGCTGTGGCCGAAGAGCACGTGATCGAGGTCCCGCGCAGCAAGAAGGACCCGCGCGTCGTCGACCTCAAGCAGGTCGTGAGCGAGCTCCGGCTCGAGGGCGGCTGCCTCGACTTCACGATCTCGGTCCCCGAGCGCGGCTCGGCCAAGCCCTACCAGGTGCTCAGCGCGCTGCTCGGGCTCGAAGAGCGCCAGACCAAGCAGGCGCGCTACATGATGGTCGCGGCCCTGCGCCGCGCACCGGCCGAGGCGCCCGCGTGAGCGAAGGCGCGGCCGGCTTGCTCCTGGCCTCGACCTCACCCCGGCGCGCGCGCTTGCTCAGCGAGGCGGGGATCGCCTTCCGGGCGGCGAGCCCCGGCGTCGGCGACGCCGACGAAGAGGAGCTCGAGCGCGACCTCTGCGCGCAGGGGTTGAGCCCGGCGGCGGTCGTCGAGCGCCTGGCGCTGGCCAAGCTCTGCGCGGGGCTCCGGCTGGCGCGCGCGGGTGAGCGGGTGCTGGCGGCCGACACGACCGTGGCCTTCGGCCCGCGCCTCCTGGGCAAGGCCAAGGACGAGCGCCTGGCCCGCGAGACCCTCGAGCTCCTGCGCGGGCGCGAGCACCAGGTGCACTCCGGGGTGGCGATCGCAGACGCTCGCGGGCGAGTCCGCAGCGGGGTCGCCACCAGCACGGTGGTGTTCCGTGAGTTCACCTCGGACGAGCTGACGACCTTCCTCGCGAGCGGGGTGTGGCGCGGCAAGGCCGGGGCTTACGGAGTTCAGGACCCCGAGGCCGCGCCCCTGGTGGAGGAAGTCCGGGGCAGCCGGTCCAATGTGATCGGACTCCCCCTCGAGCTCGTGCAGGAGCTGCTCGCTTCGTGAAGCCCCCCCTCCAGGCCTGCCTCGCCCTCTGTCTCCTCCTCGCAGGCTGCCCCTCGGCCGGCGACGGCGCCGCACGACGCACACGCACGATCGGACACGGAGGCACGCGACGAGCGGGAGCATCGGCCGCACCAGCGCCGCCTGCTCGCGCGTGTCGACCTTGCCAACGTGGAAGACCGTC
>CALDQK010000104.1 GCA_937911525.1 uncultured bacterium | reverse complement strand
CGGCGAGTGGCCTTCGACCAGGAGCGCGACGCCGCCCTTGACGGGGACCGCGGCGACCAGGCCGGCGCCGGGGCCGCGCACCGCGGCGGCGCCCTCGCGGTAGCCGTAGCCCTGCTCTTCGAACACGACCGCCTTGGCCCGGCCGCGCAGCTTGCGGCCGAGCGGGCTCTGACCGAGCACGATCATGCCCGGCTCGAGCGAGGGCGCGCCCTCGACGACCTCGCCGCCGGAGCGGGCGGCGAGCTGCTTGGCGAGCGCGGCGTAGGCAGCGTGGTGGGGGTCGGTCGGGTCGGGGAGCACGATCGTGACGCGCTCGGCGCCCAGCGCGCGGCGGATCCCGCGCGGCTGCTCGGGGGGGAGCAGGCGGCGGAACACGTCGTGGTCGGGGTCGAGGGTCACGCGCTCGATCGCCTCGCCCTGGGGCAGCTTCAGCGTGACCTCGCTCGGGTCGCCCGAGACGGTGACGTCGACGTCCTGGCGCCACTCGCCGCCGGGGCCCTCGAGGGCGACCGGGATGCGGAGGCGCCACTTGGCGCCGTCGCGGGCCGCGATCCGCAGCACGAGCTCGTCGCCGCGGCGCTCGGCCGAGACCAGCTCCAGCTCGGGCGCGCCGGGGCGCGAGACCCACTGCTGGAAGAACCAGCCCAGCTTCTGCTTGGCGTACATCTCGAGGGTGAAGCGGATCGAGATCCAGCCGATCTCCTGGCCCATTTGCTTGCTCGCCAGGCGGCGCAGGCCCTTGCGCCAGGCCTCCTCGCCGACCTGGCGGCGGAGCATGTGGAACACCATGGCGCCCTTGCCGTAGCCCACCGCGCGGGTCGCGCCGTCGTGGCGGCTCTTGAAGTCGGCGAGCGCGAGCTCCTTCTCGCCCTTGGCGTAGGCGCCGTAGTCGGCCAGGTGCTCCCAGCGGTAGCGCGAGCCCTCGCCCTTGGCCTCGGCGCCGGCGTGGTCGGCGACGTAGCTGGTCAGGGCCTCGCACCAGTTGCCGCCGCGGGGCGAGACGAGCACGCCGTTGCCCCACCAGCAGTGGGCGACCTCGTGGATCAGCGAGGTGTCCGCGATGAAGGGCAGGCGGACGACGTGCTTGCCCAGCAGGGTGAAGCCAGGGAAGCCGTAGCCGGTGGGCAGGAAGTGCTCGACCACCGCGAAGGCCGGGAAGGGGTAGGGGCCGAGCTCCTCGCTGAAGCGCTCGACGGCGCCGCCCGCCTGCTCGAGGTAGCGCGGCGCGAGGCCGATGTCCTCGGCGTAGAAGTAGGCGTAGATCGTGGTCGCGCCCTGCTGGCGCTCGCGGACCTGGTAGGGACCGGCGACCAGGGTCAGCGGCTCGAAGGGGCGCTCGCACACCCAGGTCGTCTCGACGTTGGCCTCGCCGTGGCGGACGCGCTTGGTCCGCTTGCCGGTCGTGACCGCCTCGAAGGCGCTGCCGGTCACGGTGACCTCGACCGGGCTCGGGGCGGCGTCCTGGGGATACCACGCGCCCGAGAGGTAGGCGCCCTCGGGGCCGACGTAGCGGGCCAGGCTGCGCGAGAGGGCGTGGCGCGAGCCCTGCAGCTCCTCGAACTGGGCCCGGTAGGTGACCTCGAGCCAGGCCGGGTTCTGGCCGACGGTGAGGTGGACGCGCTCGATGGTGCTCGGCGGCGCCTTGCCCTGGGTCTCGTCGAAGAAGCAGGCCTCGACGCCCTGGCCGGTGGTGCCCACCAGGGTCATGCCCGGGGCGAGCTTCAGCTCCAGCTCGCCGAAGCCGCGCAGCTCGATGCGGTCGCTGATCGTGGCGCTGCGCCCGGCGGGGTCGAGGATCACCTCGATCTGGTGCCGCACGACCTCGGCCGGCGGCGGAGTCGGCCCGACGACCACGTCACCCAGGCTGGGGTCGTCGTCGCCGCCGACCACGATCAGGCGCTCGAAGGGGAGCCGGCGCGTGACGCGGTCGGGGATCCCGGTGCCGGTCTCGATGTGCGCGCGCCCCGCCACGACCAGCGCGCGCAGGTTGGGCCGCCGATCGCGCAGGAAGTGCTCGCAGAGCGAGTCGGCCATGGTGTCGTCCCAGAGGGTGAAGGCCTGGTAGTAGCGCCGGAGCATTTGCTCGGGCATCGGGTGGACCTTCTGCAGGGCCTCGTTGCTGCGCTTGCGGTGGTCCGGCCGCTCGAGGTCGACCCGGGGCAGCTTCAAGAGCTCCTTCCAGCCCAGGCCCTCGAAGCCCTTCATCCGCACCTGGCGGACGGTCGCCTTCTCGGCGTTGAGGGCCACGATCGTGGCCTTGACCTTGGCCGCCGCCTTGAAGAGCGGCGCGTAGGCCTCCCAGGGGAAGCCCCAGGTCTTGTCCCAGTTTACGTGCGCGCGGAACTGCTCGAAGGTGACCTCGCCCCGGTTGAAGGCGTCGAGCACCGGCTGCATCGAGCGCGGGAAGTACTCGCAGCCGAGCACCACCGGCCCGTCCTCGGCCAGGGTCTCGAGCAGCTTGGCCTGCAGGATGTGGTGCTCCTTGGTCCCGTGCTGCTCGCCCATGAACACCAGCCGCGCCTTGCGCACGCGGGCCTGGAGCGCGGGCCAGTCGATCGGCTTGCCCTTGGCGCGCAGGCGCTCCTCCCAGGTCGTGGCCCGGGTGACCTTGGGCGCCGGCGCGGGCTCGCTGGCCGGCTTGCTGGTCGGCTGTGAGCTGGGTTGGGAGCTGGGTTGGGAGGTCGGCTTCTTGGTCGGCTGGCTCTCCTGAGCGAAGAGCGGGGCGACAGTCAGCAGGGTGGCGGCAGTCAGCGCGAGGGAACGCATCGGGACTCCTTCCGCGAAGGGCCGGAGGTTACTCGATGCGGGCCGCTGGCTGGAAGGAGACGCAGGAGTCGATGAGCACGCAGACCCTCTACCGTCCCGTAGGGCAGGCCGAGCTCGACCTGATCGAGCTGAGCGGCTGGCGCGCCTTCCCGCCGCGCTTGCCCTTCCAGCCGATCTTCTACCCGGTCCTGAACCAGCGCTACGCCGAGGAGATCGCGCGCGACTGGAACACCAAGGACGCCGCCTCGGGCTACGTGGGCTACGTGACGCGCTTCGCCGTCCTGGCCGAGGTCGCGGGCCGCTACGCGGTCCAGACGGTCGGCGCCGCCCACCACCAGGAGCTGTGGGTTCCCAGCGAGGAGCTCCCCGCCTTCAACGAGGCGATCGTGGGCCCGATCGAGGTCGTGGCGACCTTCCGCCCCGCGGGAGGCGCCGCTACCCTCGCTGGGTGAGCGATCAGCGCTTACGAGACCTCGAGCGCCGCTGGCGCGAGAGCGGGACGGACGCCGACCAGACGGCCTGGCTGCTCGAGCGCGTGCGCGCTGGGCTGGCCTCGCTGCTCGAGGGCTCGTCAGACATGGAGCGAGCCCAGGCGGAGGTCAAGGCGACCGTCGCGCGCTGGGCTCTCGGGGGGCCGGCTTTTCCGTCTGCTAGCGGTTGACGAACTCGGCCTTCGAGCGGGGGCCCTTCTCGAGGAAGTTGTTGATCCCGATCCGGAAGTCCTCGAGGTTCACGCCCTCGCCCCAGAGCTTGGCTTCGAGCTCGAGGCCCTTGGCGAGGGGCAGCTTGGCGCCCTCCAGCACGGCGCGGCAGAGCAGCTCGTCGACGGCGGTGCTGAGGTGGCCCAGCTCGACCTCGGGGAGGGACTCGGGGACGTCGCTCAGGGCGCCCGCCGGGACGCGCTTCAGCTCGACCTCGCCGGCGGCGGCCTTGCGGACCAGGTCCACCGCGGCCGCGACCAGGTCGCCGTCGACCTCCTCGCGGATCAGGCCGACTTCGAGGGCCTCCTTGCCGCTGATCGGGCGGCCCGTGCGGAGCATCTTGGCCGCGGCCTCGAAGCCCACGATCCGGGGCAGGCGCTGGGTGCCGCCGGCGCCCGGCAGGATCCCCAGGTTGGCCTCGGGCTGGCCGGCCAGGACCTTGAGGCCCGACTTGGCGATCCGGGCGTGGCAGGACATGGCCAGCTCGTTGCCGCCGCCGAAGGCCAGGCCGTTGAGCGCGCACACCACGGGCTTGCTCAGGGCCTCGATCTTGTTCAGCGGCGCCTGGCTGGCCAGGCAGGTCGTCTCGCCCTGCTCGGGCGACTCGCACTCGGCCAGGAAGCCCACGTCGGCGCCTGAGACGAAGGCCTTGGTGCCGAAGCCGGTGATCACGGCGCCGATCACGTTGTCGTCGGCCGCGATCGCGTCGGCGTGGTCGCCGAGCTCCTTGAACACCGCGGCGTTGAGCGCGTTGAGCACCTTGGGCCGGCGGATCGTGAGCACCGCCACGCCGTCGTGGTCCTCGCGGGTCACGTAGCTGATCGGCCAGTCGCCCTTGGCCGACTGCTCCGCCAGGCACTTGGCCACCGGGAAGCCCTCGAACTTGGCCGCGAAGGCCTTGACCAGCTCGTAGGCCTCCTTGACCCCGTAGTCGTTCATGGAGGCGAAGGGCGGGTCGAGCACCAGCGCGATCTCGACGCACATCTCGAGGTCGCTGACCGTCGTGATCCCGCTGTCGATCACCTCGCAGCACAGGCCCCAGAAGGTCGCCCGCAGGGCGTCGCCGATCTGCTGCTCCTTCTCGGGCGAGACCGTGATCTCCTCGCCGCGCTTGGGGGTGTCCCACAGCTCGTCGGCCTCGACCTTGGCCTGGAGCGAGGCGGGGGGCTGGAACCAGGCGTTGACCTCGTCGTGCAGGATCGAGAGCCCGTGGGCCGTGATCGGGTTGCCGCCGGTCAGGTTGTGCGCGGTGAAGGGGCCGACGCCCAGGCCGAGCACCTTGCGCGCGACCGTGTCGACCTCCTTGACCGTGCCCACGCCTTGCTCGACCAGGAGCGCCGCCGTCTGGAGCAGGCCCTCGAACAGGGGGTCGATCGCGTAGCCGTAGCGGCTGCCGACCTGGATCGGCGCCTTGCCGATCTCTTCGTAGAAGCGCAGCAGCCAGCGCGTGTGCTCGGGGTCGGTGTCGGCGCCGGGCACGATCTCGAGGCCCCGGTTGCGCTCGGCGGGGAAGAAGTAGTGCACGACGCCGGCGCGGCTCTTGTCCGCCAGCGTGGTGAAGATCTTCTCGGGCTGGAGGTGGCTGCTGTTGCTCAGCAAGAGCGCGCCCTCGTTGGCGAGGCCCTCGACCTGGCGGAAGATCCGCCCCTTGAGCTCGGCGTTCTCGGTGGCGGCCTCGACCACGAGGTCGACGCCCTTCAGCTCGTCGTAGCTCTGGGTGAAGGTGACCGCGCCCTTGATCCCCTCGCCCTGCTCGGGCTTGAAGGCGCGCGACTCGACGCCCCGGTCGACCTTCTTGTGCAGCTTCTTCTCGCCGGCCGCCAGCGCCTCGGCGCTGACGTCGACCACCACGACCGACACGCCGCTGGGGGCGAGGACCTTCGCGAAGTGAAGCGCGATATCCGGCCCGATCTGACCCGAGCCGATCACTCCGACCTTGCTGATCGTCCGTCCTGCGAAGCTATATGCCATGTCGTTGTCTCCTGAGGGGCGAGCGTTCTAACTGGTTGGGAGAGCAGGCTCCAGGGAGGCGGGGAGCGGGTCATGGAATCGCGCGAGGGCGCGAGGTGCAATTTGGTGGCAGGTCGACCCGTCAGTCCCCACGTAACCTCGGCCTCGTGGCCTCTCCTCCCGAGCCCTCGCCCCCTCCTGCCCAGCGCCCGCGGTGGCTGCTCCGCCTCCTCTCCCTGCTGAGCGCGCTCCTGCTGAGCGCCGCTGTCCTCGCCCCGCGCTACTGCGCCCTGGGCTGGGAGCAGCCCTACGAGGGCCAGCGCGCCTGGGCGCGCGCGCAGGGCGCCGGCGTCGCGCGCTGGGTCGAGGCGGACCTCGAGCGCGAGGGCTTCGCGACGGGCTCGGCCCGCTTCGACGGCGAGTGGTGGTTCGGCACCTACCTCATGGCTGGCCTGGGCTACGTCCAGACGGCGCGGGAGCACCCCGAGCTGGCCGAGCGCCACCTCGCGCTGGCGGCGCGCTGCGTCGAGCGCCTGCTCGAGCCGCGGGTGCGGGCCTTCGACGCCGAGGCCTGGCTGGGCGAGGACGCGCTGGACTCCCTCGCCGGCCCCAACGGGCACGCGGCCTACCTCGGCTACCTGAACCTGCTGCTCGGGCTGCTGCGCGAGCAAGACCCGAGCACTCCCCACGCCGCGCTCAACGACCGGATCAGCGCGGCCCTGGCGCGTCGCTTCGCCGCGGCGCCGCATGGCTTGATCGCGACCTACCCCGGCGAGCTCTACCCCGTCGACAACTCGGCCGGGATCGCTTCGCTCGCCGTCCACGCGCGCGCCACCCGCTCGCCTGCGAGCCCCGCCGTCGCGGCCTGGGTCGCGCGCGTGCGGGCCGCCTACCTCGACCCCGAGACCGGGCTCCTGGTCCAGGCGGTGAGCTCGAGCACGGGTCAGCCCAGCGACGCCCCGCGCGGCTCCGGGAGCGCGTTGGCGGCCTACTTCCTCGCCTACGCGGACCCAGCGCTCTCTCGCGACCTCTACCGCGCGGTCGACGCTCAGCTGAGCGAGCGCTTCCTCGGCTTCGGCGTGGTTCGCGAATACCCCGCCACCGTCCCCGGGGGAGCGGGGGACATCGACTCGGGCCCGCTGATCCTCGGCTACAGCGTCTCGGCCACGGGCTTCACCCTGGCCGGGGCGAGGATCCACGGCGACCCGGCCGCCTTCGCGCGGATCTACGCCACGGCCTGGCTCTTCGGCGCGCCGACCTCGCGCGGCGAGGCGCTCCGCTTCGCCGCCGGCGGTCCGCTCGGCGACGCGCTGCTCTTCGCGCTGATGAGCGCGCCCCGCCTCGCGCCGGGAGGCGGCTCGTGAGCCGCGTCCAGCGCCGCCTGCTCTCGATCGCGCTCCAGGTCGGCCTGGCGATCGGCCTCCACGCCGCGCTCCTGGCGTGGTTCGCCGGGGGCGAGGTCGCGAGGGTCTTGTTCACCGGCGGTCACGCAGCGAGCCCCGCCCTGTTGTTGGGGGCGGGGCTCTTCTTCCTCGTCCGCTTGGTGGTCTACCTGCTCTTGCCCGGGCTCGTCCTGGCGCAGGTCGTGGACCTCGCGCTCGCGCCGAGCCGGAGCTCGGGCGAGCCCGAGGGCTAGACCGGCGACTCGCCCGCGGCGCGCTGGACCAGCAGGGGCGCGTGGCAGCGGCGCAGGACCGCCTCGGCGACCGAGCCGAACCACCAGCGGTTGAAGCCCGAGCGGCCGTGGGTGGAGAGGACGACGAGGTCCACGTCCTTCTTGTCGACCAGCTCGATGATCCGCGAGGCTGGGTCGCCGAGCTCGCCCTTGAGCTCGACGTCGAGGCCCGCCTCGCGCCAGCGGCTGGCGGTCTGCTCGAGGGCGCCCAGGACCTGCTCCGGGGTGCGCGACACGATCCGGCCCTCGGGGTCGGCGAAGGCCAGCGACTCGACGCGGAGCAGGATCACCTTGCTCCCGTAGAGCGAGGCGATCTCCTTCACGTAGGGCAGCACCTGATCGGCGAGGGTCGAGCCGTCGTGGGGGACCAGGATCCGCTGGAAGAACTCCTCGGGCGGCTGCTCCTCGGTGCGCGGGGTCACGAGCAGGAGCGGGACCGCCGTGCTGCGCAGGATCCGCTCGGCGACGCTGCCGCGGACCCAGCGCGTGACGCCCGAGCGCCCGTGGGTGGCCATCGCGATCAGGTCGTGCCCCTCGCGCTGGACGTAGCCGAGGATCTCCTCGGAGGCG
>CALDQK010000103.1 GCA_937911525.1 uncultured bacterium | reverse complement strand
CTCAGCAAGGCCGAGCTCGCGACCGCCATGCCTCGCGCCGGCGGGACCTACTTCTACCTGGACCGCAGCTTCGGGCCCCTGGTGGGCACGGTCGGCGGGCTCGGGACCTGGGTCGCGATGGTCCTCAAGACGGCCTTCGCCTTCGTGGGGATCGGGGTCTACCTCGCGCTCCTGGTCGAGCTGCCGAGCACCTCGCTCTCGCTGATCCTGGTCCTGGCCTTCCTGGGGCTGAACCTCGTGGGGGCCAAGGAGGCCAGCCTGGTCCAGCGGCTGCTGGTCGCAGCTCTGGTGGGGATCCTGGCCCTCTTCGTCGGGCAAGGGCTGTGGCTCGGCGTCCGGGGGGCCGCCCCCGCGGTCGAGCCCTCTCCCTTCCTGCGTGACGGGACCGCGGGGCTCCTGTCCACGATCGGCCTGGTCTTCGTCTCCTACGCCGGGTTGACCAAGGTCGCGAGCGTGGCCGAGGAGGTGGCCGACCCCGAGCGGAACATTCCCCTCGGGATGGGCCTCTCGCTGGTCACGTCGATGCTCCTCTACTCGCTCGGCGCCTACGTGCTGATCTCCGTGATCGAGCCCCTGCGCCTGGCCAAGCCGGACCTGACGCCGGTGGCCAGCGCGGCCGAGGTCGTGTTCGCCTGGATGCCGGGGCGGCTGGGCGTGCTCCTGATCGTGGTCGCCGCGATCGGGGCCTTCGCCTCGACGGGGAACGCCGCGCTCTTCTCGGCGTCTCGCTACCTGCTCGCCCTGGGGCGCGACCGCCGCGTGCCCGAGGGGCTCGCGCGGGTCAGCTCGGGCGGCGTGCCCTCCCTGGCCTTGCTCGCCAGCGCGGCCGCGGTGGTGGCCGCGCTCTTGACCCTGGACGTGGCCTCGGTCGCCAAGCTCGCGAGCGCCTTCCAGCTGATGATCTTCTCGCTGGTCAACCTGGCCTTGATCGTGATGCGCGAGAGCGAGATCGAGTCCTACGACCCGGGCTTCCGCTCGCCGCTCTATCCCTGGGTCCAGATCGTGGGCTTCGCCGCGCCGCCCATGATCATTGCGGAGCTGGGGCACCTCGCGATCACCTTCTCCTTCGGGCTGGTGGCCTGCGGCGTGGCCTACTACTTCCTCTTCGCCCGCCGCCCCGAGGCGGCGAGCGGCGCGATCTATCACGTGTTGGCCCGGGCCGTGCGACTCCACAGCGAGGCCATGGAGCGGCTCTCGACCAGCCTCGACGAGGGGACGACCGAGGAGCTCGACCTCGAGCTGCGCGCGATCATCGGCGAGCGCGGGCTGCGCGCCCAGGACCCCTACGACGAGGTCGTGGCGCGTGCGTTCACGATCGACGTCGCCGCGCCCGCGGAGGGCTACGGCGAGCTGGCCCGCGAGGCGGCTCGCCTGGTCGCCGAGCGGATCGAGGGCGACGCCGAAGCGCTCGCCGCGGGGCTCCTGGCCCGGGCTCCCAACGGCGCCCTGCTGGCCGAGCGCGGCGTCGCGCTCCACCACCTCCGCCTGCGCAACCTCGCCCGGCCCGAGCTCGTGCTGGCCCGCTGCCGCGAGGGGTTGAGCCTCACGGTCCCCGAGGCGGTGGGCTCGGACGAGCGCTGCCACGCCTGCTTCTTCCTGTTCAGCCCGGAGCATGACCCGGGCCAGCACCTGCGCCTGCTGGCCCACCTCGCGCTCCAGAGCGAGCGGACGGGCTTCCGCCGCGAGTGGCTCGCCGCCGCGAGCGCCGACGAGCTGCACGAGACCCTGCTGCGGACCTCGCCTTGCCTTTCGCTCCGCCTCGCGCCGGACCACGAGCTGGTCGGGCGTCCGGTGCGAGAGCTCGAGCTGCCCCAGTCGACCCTGATCGCCGCGGTCCGGCGCGAGGGGGAGGTGTTCTTCCCCCGCGGCGAGAGCCTGCTCCAGGCCGGCGACCGCGTCACCGTCTTGGGCCCGAGCGAGGACCTGGACGCGCTGCGCGAGCGCTGGCGGAGCTCCAGCGAGCCAGCCCGCAGGGGCTAGGCTCAGGGGTGGCGGACTGCGTAGAGCAGGGCCACCCCCAACGAGAAGCACACGAAGCGGGTGGCGCTCTCCGCGAAGCGCTCGGAGCGCTTGATCTCGGGGATCAGGTCCGCGCCCGCGATGTAGAGGAAGTTGCCCGCCCCGAGCGCGACCAGGAAGTGGACCTCCATGTGGCGGCCGACCAGATACGCGATTCCGCAGCCGAGGGGGAAGGTCAGCGCGGAGAGGAAGTTGTAGAGCAGCGCGCGCCGCTTGGTGTATCCGGCGTGGACGATGGCGCCGAAGTCACCGATCTCTTGGGGGAGCTCGTGCAGCGCGGCCGCGACCCAGGCCGCGACGCCGGCGCGGGGGTCGGCCAGGTAAATGGCGCCGATCGCGAGTCCACCCAGCAGGTTGTGCACTCCGTCGGCGACGAGGAGCAGGGGCCCGAGGGGGCGCACGTGGTCGTGGTCGCCGGGGGGGCGGTGGCAGTGGTGCCACTCCAGCAGCTGGTCGAGGGCGAAGAACGCGCCAAACCCGACCACGACCCAGAGCAGGGGGTCGCCTGGGGGCGCCCCGCCGCGGCCGCCCACCCCAAGCGCGTGGGGCAGCATGTGGAAGAAGGCGCCGCCGAGCAACGACCCCGCGGCGAACGCGACCAGCGGCTTGAGCCAGCGCTTCAGCAGAGCCTCCGGCAAGAGGACGAAGAGACCTCCCACCAAGGCGATCAGGCTCATGCCCAGCCCCAGCCCCGCGAGTGTGAGGAGCGAGGGGTCCACCTACCGACTCACCGAGTTTGGAGGCGTGGCGCTCACGTCGCCAGCCTACCTCGCAGCGTCCGGTCCTCGAGGAGGAAGCCTAGAGCTCCAGGTCCCCGAGCAGCTCGAGGGTGGCGCCGAGGCGCCAGGTGCGGCGGGTCCGCTCGTTGGTCTCGCTCACCATCAGCTGGTGATAGAGCTCGTCCCAGCCCTCTCCGCTGCTGGACAGGTCGACCAGGCTCTGCGGGCAGGAGTTGCGGGTGGGGTCGGAGTTGGCAGGGGGCGTCAGGGGAATCATGGGGGCTCCGTGCTTCGTTCGTGTCCCCCAGCCCTTGCACGGGGAGAACCACCGCAAGTGCTGTGTTGTTGGTCGCTTGCGTCTCCTGGTGGGCAACATCTGCCCACGCCCCCTGAGACGAGGGGCAGATCTTGCCCACGAGGCTGCTGGGAACCGAAAGCGCTGAGGGACGTATAGTTGGGCGAGAGGACAGCCCATGACCCGTCTCCTGCTCCCCGGCGCCCTCGCCTGCGCCCTGCTCTTCGCCGCCGCCCCCGCCGCTCGGGCCCAGGGGATCGACCGCGAGCGCCTGGTCGAGCTCGTGGTCGCCAACGCCAAGGCCCAGGCGCGCAAGAAGTGGGGCCGCGAGCTCGTGCCCCAGGTCCGCAACGGGCGCGACCGCAAGGCCTACGCGCACATGCGCCGCCTGATCGACCACGCCAAGATCAGCGTCAACTTCGAGGACGCGCCCTTCGACGAGTGCCTCGACTTCCTCCGCGACGTGACCGGCTTGAACATCGTGCTCAGCAAGGAGGCCCAGAAGGCCTACGCCGAGGAGGAGCTGAGCCTGCGGCTCAAGAAGGTCAAGCTCAAGAGCGTGCTCGAGCTCATGATCGACAAGCTGGGCAAGGACATTCGCTACGGCTACCGCCACGGGGTGCTCTGGATCGGCCTCCGCGGCGAGATCAAGGACCGCCTCGTCCTGCGCTTCTACGACGTGAGCGACATCGTCAACAAGAAGCCCGACTTCCCCGCGCCCAAGCTCGGCCTCGACGGCCTGAAGTGGGGCGACGACGAGTAGTTGGATCTCGTGCCCGTGCCCGTGCCCGAGAACGACGAACCGAGGAGCTGTCGCTGTTGGCGACAGCTCCTTCGCGTTCCGGGGATTGAACTGGGAAAACTGGAAAACTAGAAGGAGCTGCCGCTGACAGAAACAGCTCCTTCCTGTCGTCTTGGATCGAACCGCCAAGGACGCCAAGGACGCCAAGATTCGGCATTCCTTGGCGTTCTTGGCGTCCTTGGCGGTTATCTCCGAAACGCGAAAGCGCGGCGACGACTCAGCGGAGCTGCCTGCTTCGAGTTTTCCAGTTTTCTCCGTTCAAGATCGAAATGGAAGGAGCTGTCGCTAGCAGCGACAGCTCCTTCGCGTTGGCCTTCGGGCACGGGCACGGGCACGAGCGACCGGTTCGACTAGGCGACCGCGGCGTCCTCGAACTGCTCGGCCTCGGTCGACTCGGCGTAGGCCAGCGTGCTGGCCTCGCCCTCGGTCAGGGCCTGGCGGAGGGCGTCGAAGTAGCCGGTGCCGACCTCGCGCTGGTGACGACCGGCGGTGAAGCCGCGCGCCTCGGCGGCGAGCTCCTGCTGCTGCAGGGCCGAGTAGGCCGTCATGTGCTCGTCGCGGTAGCCGCTCGCCAGCTCGAACATGCCGTAGTTGAGCGCGTGGAAGCCGGCCAAGGTCACGAACTGGAAGGCGTAGCCCATGGCGCCCAGCTCGCCCTGGAACTTGGCGATCGTGGCGTCGTCCAGGTTGCGCTTCCAGTTGAAGCTCGGGCTGCAGTTGTAGGCCAGCTGCTTGCCGGGGAACTCGGCCCGGATCGCCTCGGCGAAGCGGCGCGCCTCGTCGAGGTCGGGGGTGCTGGTCTCGCACCAGAGCAGGTCGGCGTAGGGCGCGTAGGCCAGGCCGCGCGCGATCGCCTGGTCGAGGCCCTTGCGGACGCGGAAGAAGCCCTCGGGCGTGCGCTCGCCCGTGCAGAAGGCCTTGTCGCGCTCGTCGATGTCGCTCGTGAGCAGGCCGGCCGAGTTGGCGTCGGTGCGGGCGATCAGGACCGTCGGCACGTCGCAGACGTCGGCCGCCAGGCGCGCCGCGCTGAGCGTGCGCACGAACTGGCTGGTCGGGACGAGCACCTTGCCGCCGAGGTGGCCGCACTTCTTCTCGCTCGAGAGCTGGTCTTCGAAGTGCACGCCGGCGGCGCCGGCCTCGATCATTTGGCGCATCAGCTCGTAGGCGTTGAGGGGACCGCCGAAGCCGGCCTCGGCGTCGGCCACGATCGGCGCCATCCAGTCGCGCGTGATCGCGCCCTCGGCGCTCTCGATCTGGTCCTGGCGCAGGAGCGCGTTGTTGATCCGGCGGACCAGCTTGGGGACGCTGTCGACGGGGTAGAGGCTCTGGTCGGGGTAGGTGTGGCCCGCCTGGTTGGCGTCGGCCGCGACCTGCCAGCCGCTGCAATAGACCGCCTGGAGGCCGGCGCGGACCTGCTGGACGGCCTGGCCGCCGGTCAGGGCGCCCAAGGCGCGGGTGGGCGCCTCCTCGGCCAGCTGCTTGCGCAGCCGCTCGGCGCCGAGGCGGGCCAGGGTGTACTCGATCTTGATCGACCCGCGCAGGCGGGCCACGGTCTGCTCGTCGTAGGGACGGAGGATGTCGGTCATGGGGAGGTTCCTTCCGGGGAGCGAAGAGAGGCTAGAGCGAGGGAGGCGCGCTTTCGGGCCCGGGCCTGGTTCGGGAGCGTCTTGCAACGTCCCTCACCGACGGGCCCGAAGATTCAGCGCGCGCCGACTGAGCGGGGTGACAGACAGCTAGAGGCCGCGAGCGAGGAGGCGCTCGTAGGCGGGGAGGGTGAGGAAGTCGGCGCACTCGGGGGCGGTCGCCAGCTCGAGGAAGAGCTCGAGGGCCTCGTCGTAGCGGCCGGCCGCGAAGCGCTCGGCGCCGACCTCGGCTTGGATCGTGCCCATGGCGTCGTGCGCCAGGGCCTCGACCAGCTCGCGGGTGACCTGGCGGCCGTCGGCGAGGACCACGCCGTGGTGCAGCCACTGCCACACCTGGACGCGCGAGATCTCGGCGGTCGCCGCGTCCTCCATCAGGTCGTAGAGGGGCACGCAGCCGTTGCCGTCCAGCCAGGCGGCCAGGTACTGGATCCCGACCCTCAGGTTCAGCTCCAGCCCGGCGACCGTGATCTCGCCCGCGGGGCGCTCGAGGAGCTGCTCGACGGGCGGGACCTGCTCGGGGACCCGCGCGATCTGGTTCGGCTCGGGCATGTGCGCGTCGAACACCTCACGGGCCAGCGCGACCAGGCCCGGGTGGGCGACCCAGGTCCCGTCGTGGCCCTCGCTCACCTCGCGCAGCTTGTCGCCGCGGACCTTCTCGAGGGCGGCCTCGTTGCGGGCCGGGTCGCCCTTGATCGGGATCTGCGCCGCCATGCCGCCCATGGCGAAGGCCCCGCGCCGGTGGCAGACCTCGACCACGCGCTGGGTGTAGGCCGCCATGAAGGGCTGGGTCATGCCGACCACGCTGCGGTCGGGCACGATCCAGTCCGGGTCGAGGCGGTGCGTCTTGATCGCGCTGAAGATGTAGTCCCAGCGCCCGCAGTTGAGCCCCGCCGAGTGGTCCCGCAGCTCGTAGAGCAGCTCCTCCATCTCGAAGGCCGCGGGCAGGGTCTCGAGCAGGACGGTGGCCTTGATCGTGCCGATCGGCAGCCCGAGGAGGTCCTGGGCCAGCACGAACACCTCGTTCAGCAGGCGGGCCTCGAGATGGCTCTGCAGCTTGGGCAGGTAGAGGTAGGGGCCGCTACCCTGCGCGACCAGCTCGCGCGCGTTGTGGAACAAGAACAGGCCGAGGTCGAACAGGGTCGCGGGGACCGGCTGACCCTCCAGCTCGACGTGGGCCTCGGGCAGGTGCAGGCCGCGCGGGCGGACCATGAGCACCGCCGTCTGGTCGGCCAGCTGGTAGGTCTTGCCCTTCTTGGCGTCCTCGAAGCGGATCGTGCGGCGGACCGCGTCGCGAAGGTTCTTGTGGCCCGCGATCACGTTGGCCCAGGTCGGACAGGTCGAGTCCTCGAAGTCCGCCATGAACACGTTCGCGCCCGAGTTGAGCGCGTTGATGATCATCTTGCGGTCGACGGGCCCCGTGATCTCGACCCGGCGGTCCTGGAGATCGGCCGGCAGGGGCGCCACCCGCCAGTCGGCCGCGCGGATTATCGCCGCGGTCTCGCTCAGGAGGCCGAGGCGCTCCTCGCCGCGGTCGAGCCGCGCTTGGCGGGCCTGGCGCTGGGCGAGCAGATCCTCGATCCGGCCGGCGAAGGTGGCCGCCAGGCGGCCCACGAAGGTCAGGGCGTCGGGAGTCAGGACCTCGTCCGCCAAGCCCGGTAGCGCTTGCTCGGTCACGATCCTGAGGGGGGTGGTCGCTGCGGTCATGGTTCTCCTTACTTCCATGACCAAGAGTAGCGGCGATCCACGCTTCCGCCAGAAGTGGTTTGATTCAAGTGAGTTGTGGGTGTTGGCAAGATTCTGGTAAATCTGTCATGCTGTAAACCTTGTAAGGTTTTGGCGTCGCTGGAGGGAGCCAAGTGGCTGAAGAGCAAAAGCTTGGGCGGAAGGTGCGCGCGATTCGCCGGCGGGAGGGCCTGACCCAGGCCAAGCTCGCCGAGCGGATGGAGATCTCTGCCAGCTACCTGAACTTGATCGAGAACGGGCGCCGCTCGCTGACGGCGCCGCTGCTGCTCAAGCTGACCGAGGCCCTCGGCGTGAAGCTCGAGGACTTCACCCAGGAGGCCGACGCGCGGGTCCTGGCCGAGCTGATGGAGGCCTTCGGGGACGCGCTCTTCGACGACCTGGGCCTGACCCAGGGCGACGTGCGCGAGCTCGTCGAGGCCGCTCCCAACGCGGCTCGCGCGGTGCAGCTCCTCTACCACGAGTTCCGCGCCCTGCGCGAGGAGGTCCAGACCCTCAAGCTCGCGGGCGAGGGCCAAGGCCTGCTCGAGCGTCCGCTGCAGCCGAGCGAGGAGGTCAGCGACCTGCTCCAGCGCGAGCGCAACCACTTCCCCGAGCTCGAGGTCGCCGCCGAGCAGCTGCACAAGGCCTGCGGCATGTCCGAGTTCAGCCGCTACGACCGGCTGCGGGCCTACCTCGAGCGGGAGCATCGGATCACGGTCCAGGTGCGCCCCGGCGGGCGCGAGCTGCGCCGCTACGACCCAGAGCAGCGCGCGATCACGCTCTCCGAGGTCCTCCCCCCGCGCAGCCGCCACTTCCAGCTCGCGGCCCAGATCGCGCTGATCAACGAGACCGAGCACCTCGATCGCTGGGCGGCGGACCCCTCGCTGACCAGCGACGCCGCCCGCTCGCTCTGTCGGATGGCGCTCGCCAACTACTTCGCGGCCGCGGTCCTGATGCCCTACGAGCCCTTCCGGCGGGCGGCCGAGGAGGCGCGCTACGACATCGAAGCGCTCGGACACCGCTTCCGGACCAGCTTCGAGCAGATCGCGCACCGCCTGACCAGCCTGCGCCGGCCCGGGGCCGAGGGGATCCCCTTCCACCTGCTGCGGGTCGATCTCGCCGGCAACGTCAGCAAGCGCTTCTCGGCCTCGGGGCTGCGCTTCGCCCGTTACTCGGGCGGCTGCCCGCGCTGGAACGTGTTCCGGGCCTTCCTGACGCCCAACACGATTCGCACCCAGATCAGCGAGTTCGAGGACGGCACGACCTACTTCTGCCTCGCGAGCACGGTGCGCAGCGGCTACGGCGGCTACCACGCCCCCGCCACGCTCTACGCGGTCGGGATCGGCTGCGAGCTGCGCCACGCCGACCGCCTGGTCTACGCCGACGCCGTGGACCTGCAGAACGAGCGGGCGCGCGTCCCCGTCGGCGTGACCTGCCGCCTGTGCGAGCGGCTGGACTGCGCCCAGCGCGCCTTTCCGCCCCTGCACGGGACGCTCACGATCGACGAGAACGCCCGCGGGCTCTCCTTCTACGCGCCTCCCGAGTAGCGGGCCCTGAGGCTCGTCTTGCCCCCCCGGACGGGCTAGTCTCAGCGGCCATGAGCCTGGCCCACCCCAACGCCCCTTTCCTGCTGACCTTCTTCAAGCGCCGCTGGCTGCGCGACACGACGGATCTCGTCAACGAGACCCTCGAGCGCGGCGACGGCGCGCTGGTCTTCGACGACGTCGACCTCGACAACGACCTGATCGAGCTGCGCCGCGTGGGCGGCCTCGAGGCCCTGCGCGGGGTCGCGCACGAGGTCCTGACCGCGACCGGCCCCCTCCCGAGCGGGCCCGCGCTCGAGGCCCTGGCGCCCGAGATCGAGGGGCCCGCGGTCGAGGTCTTCCTCCGCCTCCTGGCCGTGAACGTCGCCTTCCGGGTCCGCAGCGACGACCTGCTGGCGGACCTCATGACGCACGTCGCTGGCGGCGCCGCGCCGCGGCTGCAGCCCGCGGCGCTGGGCGGGCTCCTGGCGCGCGCGCGGCCCCTGCGCCAGGCGCGGGCGCTGATCGAGGCGGGCCCCCTCTCCGACGAAGCCAAGGCCGCGGCGTTGGGCGCCCTGAGCCTCGAGCCCCTGGACCTCCTCGGCGCGCGGATCCACCTCGAGGCCAAGCCCGAGGCCCTCGAGGCCGCGCTGGAGCGGGTGCTGCGCCCGCTGGAGCGGATCGGCTGGACGATGGCCGTGGGCGACCCCAGCCGGCGTCGCTTCCTGATTCACAAGCAGCGCGGCGGCTGGTTCACGCTCCTCGAGGAGGGCGACGCGCCCCCCGTCGAGCTGGCCCGTGAGCTGGCTCGTCAGAGCGGGGTCCTCCGCGCCGCCTGGGTCCGCTTCGGCGAGACCGACGCCGACGCCGACCTGTTCCTCTTCGAGGGCACGCGGGTCGTGCTCGATCGCGAGCGGCTCAGCGCCGAGGTCGGCGAGGCGCCCAGCGTCGACGACGTCGCGGGCGCCCTGCGCGCGGTCGGCGTGCTCGACCTCGACCCCGCCCACCCTCGCCGCACGCCGCCCTTCCGTTGGGCCGCCGCGGCTGGCCTGGACTTCAAGAAGCGGAGCATTCGCTCCTACTGCTTCGCCTGAGGAGACCCTCGTGAAGAACGCCCCCGCTCTCGCGCTCGCCCTGGCGCTGTTCCTGGCCGTGCTCGCCTTCGCCAAGGACGAGCCCCCGCGGGTCGAGTCGCACCGTGAGGTCGAGGTCCTGCACAAGCACTTCAAGGGCAAGCGGGGGATCCTGTTCCAGGGCGAGGGGCAGTGGGTGTTCGTCCTGGAGGGGGTGACCTGGGTCCCGCCCAACCAGGACGACTACCAGCGGATCAGCGAGGTCAGCTGCGAGGGCGCCAAGTACGCCCGCGTCGCCTTCCGCCCGACCGAGACCTTCGAGCGGCCGCGCTTCCTGATCCGGCCCGCCTTCCTGACCATCGTCGAGCCCGGGGGCAGCTGAGGCGCGCGAAACTCGGGCCTGCGTTGCGGCGCAAAGGGTTGGGACGAATCCTGGGGGCCTGTGTCCAGATCGAGGCACCGTTTCGGCTCAACGCCGCTAAGTGCTTTAGTTGCAGCGCTTGCTTGACTGGCCCCCGCGTTGCACTATCCCCTCACGGAAGGAAGAGGGGCGGAATGTCGCGAGTCGGAGTGATCCTGGCGGTGTTGATCGGGCTGGCGCTCCCCGCCATCGCAAAGCCGATTCCGATCCAGGGCACCCTCGACTCCCAGGCCGCCGTAGGCAGCGTCGAGCTGATCCGCGTCGACGGCGAGCCGGTGGTCGAGGCCAAGATCGGTGACTTCCAGGGCCGCGGCGTCAAGATCGGCGCCGGCCTGTGGAAGATCGTCCTGACCGAGGGCAAGGCCGTGGGCCTCGCCGGTCGCCTGCAGGGGCGCGAGGGCGACTTCCGCACCCGGACCCTCCTGATGACCAACACCGGCGATCAGATCCACGCCGCGGTCTACGAGGACGGCAAGCGGGTCGGTCGCTTGGGCGCCACTCGCCCGGGCACCCGCTACCGCCAGACCCGCCGCGGCCGCCGCCCCGTCCGCGAGCCGGACTTCAACGCGCAGCTGGGCGAGCCCTCTCGTCCGCGCAAGAAGCGCCTGGTCCGCAACCTGCCCGTGATCCGCCAGGGCGTCGCGACCTGGGGCACGCTGCGTGCCTTGTGGGACTTCTACAAGCCGGGCAGCCGCAACTTCGAGGAGCTGCGAGGCGACTTCGAGGGCAGCGACACCCAGGCCGTCAAGGAGCAGGTGGAGAAGCTGCCCAAGCCCCGCACGCCCGAGACGATCTTCCGCGTCGCGCGCGCTCGGACCCAGTCGGATATCGAGGCGCTCCAGCTGGCCTTCGCGACCGTCGTGGACCACGCCACGTCCATGGACCTCCAGCAGCTGCCGGGAATCGACGCCCAGGAGCCGATCTACGACAAGTACAAGCACTTCTTCGGCTGCGCGGTCATGGCCTACCGCAGCAACGGCACCGGCAGCTTCTTCGTCGGCTGGCTGAAGGAGGTCATGGACGGCGCCACGGGCAGCGGCTACAGCGAGCCCGACCTGATCGCCGACGCGCTGGGCGCCGACTTCGCCGAGCGCCTCCTGCGCGGCGAGCTCTAGAGCTCTCGTTCGAGGGCGCGAAGGAGCTGTCGCTGACTGCGACAGCTCCTGCGCGTGTCTGGGATGGAACGGAGAAAACTGGAAAACTAGAAAGCGCGGTGGCTGCTCGAGGGAGTCGCCTTCTTCGAGTTCTTGAGTTTTCCCCGTTCAATACTCGATTCGGAGGGAGCTGTCGCTGATTGCGACAGCTCCTCGGTGGGAACGAGCTCTAAGTGCTTGCTCGCCTCTACGAGAGCGAGGTCGCGCGGCCGCCGAAGCGGCGCTCGCGGGCGGCGTAGGCGCGCAAGGCCGTGTGCAGCTGCTCCTCGCGGAACTCGGGCCAGAGCACGTCGCTGACGTAGAACTCCGAGTAGCTGATCTGCCAGAGCAGGAAGTTGCTCACGCGCATCTCGCTCGCGGTCCGGATCAGGAGGTCCGGGTCGCGCATCTCGGGGTCGTAGAGGTAGCGGCGCAGGTCGTCCTCGTCGAGCTCGAGGGCGGCGTCGAGGCCCTCTTCCAGGGCGAGGCGCGCCACCTGCTGGGCGGCGCGCAGCAGCTCGCGGCGGGCGCCGTAGCTGAGCGCGAGGCGCAGGACCATGCCGGTGTTGTGCTCCGACATGGCGCGCGTGGTCTCGTACTCCTGGCGGACCGAGTCGGGCAGCCGGTCCAGCTCGCCGATGGCGCGGAAGCGGATCTGGTTGTCCATGATCTCGTCGCGCTCTTCGATCAGGTAGCGGAGCAGGAGCTGCATCAGCCCGCTGACCTCGTCCGCCGAGCGGCGCCAGTTCTCGGTCGAGAAGGCGTAGAGGGTCAGCTCCTTGACCCCCAGGCGGGCGCACTCGCGCGTGATCGAGCGCACGCTCTCGGCGCCGACCTCGTGGCCGCGCAGGTGCGGCTGCCCCTGCAGCTCGGCCCAGCGGCCGTTGCCGTCCATGATGATCGCGATCGCCTCGGGGAGGCGGGGGAACTCGCTCGGGTCGGGGCGGGCGGGTGCAGGCAT
>CALDQK010000102.1 GCA_937911525.1 uncultured bacterium | reverse complement strand
GGTAGGGGACGTCGCTCGGCGGCAGGGAGCGCTTGAGCAGCTCGAGGTCGACCCGCCCTGCCTCGTCGTAGTCCTCGCCGGCGCGGTCCTCCGCGCGGGGCCGGCTGTAGCGGACGTGGAGCTCGAGCCACTCGGCCCGGGCGGCCAGCTCACGCAGCTCGGCGGCGAAGGGGTGCTCGGCCCCGCTGCGCACCCCGTAGAACAGGCGCACGGGCCGCTGGCTGCCCGCCCGCTCCAGCTGGCGCAGCATGCTCATGAAGGGCGTGATCCCGATCCCGCCGGCGACGAACACCAGCGGGCCGCGGGTGGCCTCGACCACGAAGGAGCCCGCCGGCGGACGGAGCTCGACCACGGCGCCGGCGGCCAGCGCGCGGTTGACGAAGCCCGAGACGCGCCCGGGCTCGCCGCCCTCGCGGCGGGTCTCCTTGATCGTGACCTCGTAGGCGCCGCGCTCGGGGGCGTGGCTGAGCGAGTAGCAGCGCACCTGCGGGAGCGCCTCGCCGGGGAGGTCGAAACGGAGGGTCAGATACTGGCCCGCCTGGCCGCGCGGGACGTCGCCTCCGTCCTCGGGGACGAGCCGTAGGGTCCAGGTCCCAGGGGCCTCCGCTCGCTTCTCGGCGACGACGAAGCGGTCCCAGTCGTCCACCTGCGCTACTGGAAGTTCTTGGGGTTGTGCGCCGCGGTGCGGGCCGCCTCCTTGGTGATCAGCCCCTCCTTGAGCAGCCTCTTGAGCGAGTCGTCCATGAGGGTCATGCCCAGCTTGCGGCCGGTCTGGAGCACCGAGAGCAGCTTGTAGGTCGTGCCCTCGCGGATGATGTTGGCCACGGCCGGCGTCCAGGTCAGCACCTCGAAGGCGCACACGCGGCCTTGGCCGCTCGCCTTCTTGAGCAGCTGCTGGCTGATCACGCCCTTGAGCGACTCCGAGACCATGGCGCGAATCTGCGGCTGCTCGCCGGGCGGGAACACGTCGAGCAGGCGGTCAATGGTGCGGATCGCGCTGTTGGTGTGCAGGGTCCCGAACACGAGGTGACCGGTCTCGGCGGCGGTGATCGCGAGCGAGACCGTGTCGAGGTCGCGCATTTCACCGATCAGGATCACGTCGGGATCCTCACGCAGCGCGGCGCGCAGTGCGTTACCCCAGGAGCGGGTGTGCTCGCCGACCTGACGCTGGGTGATGTTGCAGTTCTTGCCCGCGTAGACGAACTCGATGGGGTCCTCCATCGTGATCACGTGCTCGCGGCGATCGGAGTTGATCTTGTCGATCAGCGCGGCGAGGGTCGAGCTCTTGCCGGAGCCGGTCGAGCCCGTGACCAGCACCATTCCCTGGTGGAAGGTCGTAAAGCGCTCGAAGCTCTTGGGCAGGCCGAGCTGGTCCAGGGTCGGGATCTTGGTGTTGATCACCCGGTAGACCGAGCTCACGCCGCGGCGCTGCTGGAGCACGTTGGCGCGGAAGCGGCTCACGCCTGGGATGTCGACCGAGCCGTCCCAGTCCTTGGTCGACATGAAGTCGTTCCAGGACGAGTCGGACATGACCGAGGCCGCGTAGAGGCTGCCCATTTCGCGCGTGATCACGGGCAGGTTGAGCGGCGTCAACGAGCCGTGCAGGCGGAGCATCGGCTTGGCGCCGGCGCTGAGGTGGAGGTCGCTCGCGCCCGAGTCGACCGCCTTCTTGAACATCGCCTCCATCGTCTTGCGAGCGCGCGGGTCGTGCGGCCGCTTGTGGACGATCTTCGCCGCGCCGCCCTCAGCGGCGACGGCGACCGGCGTCACCTCGACCGCCTCGACGGCCTCGGCCTCGACGGGCTCGCCGATGGGCTCCTCGGGCTCGAAGGACTCGACGGGCTCGGGCGCCGGAGCGGGCGCCGGCGCGCCCCCGCCCTCGACCTTGGGCCCGGAGCCGTCGGCCGTCATGCCGCGCGCCAGGAACTTGGCCGCGTCTGCGCTGTGGCCCTTGCCGACCAGCGCCTTCTCCTGGGCCTTGCGGACCTGGCGGTACTGCTTGTCGTTGACGAAGCCGAGCGCCTTGAGGATCCGGCCGAAGTCCTGATTGACGTCGTTCGGGTCGCGCTTGCTCCGCACGGCGAGCGCCTTCTCGAACTGCTCCTGGCTGATGATCTTGTTCAGCAGAGCGATGCGTCCGAAGAGCGCCTCTTCCTTGCTCGGTCCAGCCACGCTGCCTCCTCTAGGGGACCCCGACTTGAACACATTTGACCGACGTGTGGGCGCGCGAGGGTCGAGGCCGCCCGGCGGGCCCGCCGCACCGAAACCCAACCCCCGCAAGCTCTGGGGCGCGTGCCTGGTGGTTGCCTCGGTGGGGTGGTAGCGTCCCGCCCGTGATCGCGCTCAGAAACCTCATGCGGCGCAAGCTGCGCAGCCTGTTCGCGTTGCTGCAGATCGCGGTCGCGATCGCGGCCTTCGTCTCGATCGTGGGTGTAACCCAGGGCCTGCGCGGGCAGTTCTATCGCCTCGGCGAGGTCTTCGCCCACGATCTGGTCGTGCAGGTCGACGGCGCCGCCTCGCCGATCTTCTCGGCGGTGACCCGCGAGGACGCCAAGACGCTGCTCGCGATCCCCGAGGTCCAGGCGGTCTCGCTGATCCGGTTGCACTTCATGCGCGCCCCCAACCTGGCTCAGCCCATCGGCTTCCTGGGGCTGGACCCCGAGAGCGAAGCCATGGCTCGCCACGAGATCGTGCGCGGCCGCGGCCTGCGCAAAGAGGACACCAAGGCGATCCTCGTCGGCGAGGTGATGGCCGAGGACCTGGGGATCGACACCAGCGCGCTGGTCCCCGGGGGCATCGAGGGCGCGGCCCCGACCCTCACCATGGAGTCCGGGCTGACCTTCGAGGTCGTGGGCGTGTTCCGTTCGCCGCTCCAGGACGTGCCCTTCCTCTCGGGCCAGGGCCTGGTCAACCTCCAGTGGCTGCTCGACGTGAGCAAGGGCCAGCCCCACATGGCCTTCCTGCACCTGAAGCCCGGCTCGCGCCTGAGCGACCCCGACGACGTCAAGCGCGCCCTGCGCGACACGGCCAAGATCGCGCCCAAGGTCAAGGAGGCGCTCCCGCGCCTGGCCGGCAAGTCCATGGACCAGTTCCTCGACTCCTTCAAGCAGGCCGAGCTGATCGACAAGTTCGCCCTGGCCGTGCTCTTCCTGGCCGCCCTCGTCTCGGGGATCGGGGTCGCCAACACGATGCTGATGAGCGTGTTCGACCGCACCCGCGAGATCGGGCTGCTGCGGGCCGTGGGCTGGTCGCGGGCCCGGATCGTGACCATGATCGAGCTCGAGGGCGCGCTGCTCTCGCTGGGCGGCGGGATCCTCGGCGCGCCCTTGGGCTGGCTCCTGATCAAGGCGGCCTCGCTCCTGGTCCAGCTGGGCTGGCTCTCGGTGAGCATCGACCCCGTGCTCTACCTCCAGGCCGTCGGGGTAGCGACCGGGATCGGGCTGATCGGCTCCGCCTACCCCGCGGTCCGGGCCGCCTACCTCGAGCCGACCGAAGCGCTGAGGTACGAGTGAGCGAGCCCGCCGAGCCCAGCGCTGGCCCCCCGGCGATCGAGGTCAAGGACGTCGTGCGCGAGTACGACAACGGCCTCGTCCAGGCCCTGCGTGGGGTCAGCTTCACGATCGAGCAAGGCGAATACGCCGCGATCATTGGCCCCTCGGGCAGCGGCAAGAGCACCCTCCTGCACCTGATCGGCGCCCTCGACCACCCCACCCGCGGCGAGGTGCGGATCCTGGGCGAGAACCTGCGCGAGGTCCGCAGCCTCGACCAGCTGCGGGCCAAGACGCTCGGCTTCGTGTTCCAGCTCCACCACCTGATCCCCAACCTGCCCCTGTGGGAGAATGTGACCCTCCCCGCCCTGCCCCTCGGCCTCTCGCGGCGCGAGCGGCGCAAGCGCGCGGTGGACCTCTTGGGGCGGGTCGGGCTCGATCACCGCGTCGACTTCCTCCCGGTCAAGTGCAGCGGCGGCGAGCGCCAGCGCGCCGCCGTAGCGCGGGCCTTGATCAACGACCCCCAGATCCTGCTCGCCGACGAGCCCACGGGCAGCGTCGACACCGAGACCGGCCAGCAGATCCTCTCGCTCTTCGAGGACTTCGCGCGCGAGAAGAACCGGACCCGGATCCTGATCACCCACAACCGCCAGATCGCCGCCGAAGCCGCCCGCGTGCTGCGGATCGTGGACGGGAAGCTGGTCGAGGACACCCGCAACGACGCAGGTGAGAAGGCGTCGGAGCCGAGCTAACTAGACGACGTCCAGACCGTAGGCCTGCCGGCGGCGCAGGGTCGCGACCGACTCCTGATAGCCCTCCTCCAAGCGCTGGAACACCAACGCGCTGAGGGTCAGCAGGGGCAAGACCGCGACCGGGAGCGCGACCCCGAACTGGCGCCCGACCTGGGTCTGGCAGCCGACGAGGACCAGGCCGCAGATCAGGCTGGCCGCCAGCAGGTGGCGCGAGCGCTGGGCCATGGGGTCTCCGCCGCCGCGGACGAGGAGCGCGAGGAGCACGATCCCGCTGCTCACGAAGAGCAAGGCGTCCGGGAGGCTGGCGGGCAAGAGGCCCCCGCCCGGGCCACCCACGCCGCTCAGGGTGGACATGAACCCGACCAGCGCGGCCAGGCTGTCCTCGGTGTCGCCGCCGCTGTTGATCGCGGCGATCGCGTAGCGGACCTGAGCGACGAGGATCAGCGCGCCCAGCACCCCGCAGGCTCCCGCCAAGAGGGAACCACCTGCGCCGAGCCGAGGGACGCCCCGCCGCTCGCGCAGCAAGCCGCCGACCCAGAGCGCGAGCGCGAAGGCGAAGCCCAGCGCCAGGAAGAACAAGACCGCCCCGCCGCTCCGGCGGCCCTGCGCCACCAGGAAGGCGACCAAGAAGGTCCAGGTCGCGCTGGGGCGCAAGGCGTTGAAGGCCCGCTCGCCGAAGCTCAGCGGCGGGGCCTGCTCCAAACGCAGGCGAGCCGGGGAGGACTCGTCCTCACCCGGCTCGTCGGGGCGCTCGAGGCGCCCAGCGAGGTCGACTCGGCCGCCCCCGCGGGCCAGCTAGTCGACCTTCCAGGTGCTCGCGCCGCTGCGGTAGAGCGCGCCCAGGTCCTGGTTGCCGACCTTCTGCTTGGCGTACTCGACCTGCTCGATCAGCGCCTCGTCGTAGGTCTGCTCGCCCTGCACCCGGCGGAACACGCCGACCGGGAGCGGGTCGACCTGCTCGGCGAGCATCGTCGCCAGCGCCGTGGTCGGAGACGCCTCGTCGTGGGTGAACACCTCGGCGGGGACCTCGTCGCCCTCCCAGGAGGTCGGCACGAGCCGCAGCCCCTCGAGCTTGAGCCCCTTGTTGTCGCCGTAGACGAGGGGCTTGCCGTGCTCGAGCTCGATCAGGCGCTCGTTGCGGACCTTCTTGTCGACGCTCTCCGTCCAGGCCCCGTCGTTGAAGATCGGGCAGTTCTGGAGGATCTCGATGAAGCTGACGCCCTTGTGCTTGCTGGCCTCGAGGAAGGTCGCGGCCATGTGCTTGGGGTTGGCGTCGTAGGTCCGCGCCACGAAGGTCGCCTCGGCGGCCAGCGCGAAGCGGAGCGGGTTGACCGGGCGATCCAGCGAGCCGTAGGGCGTCGACTTGGTCACCTTGCCGACCTCGCTGGTGGGCGAGTACTGGCCCTTGGTCAGGCCGTAGATCCGGTTGTTGAACAACAGGATGTTGACGTCGAGGTTGCGCCGCACCACGTGCAGGAGGTGGTTGCCGCCGATGCTCAGGCCGTCGCCGTCGCCGGTGACCATCCACACCGAGAGCTCGGGGTTGGTGCACTTGAGCCCGCTCACGAAGGCCGGCGCGCGGCCGTGGATCGTGTGGAAGCCGTAGGTGTCCATGTAGTAGGGGAAGCGGCTGGAGCAGCCGATTCCGCTGATGAACACGATCTTCTCCTTGGGGACCCCGATGTCGGGCATCGTCTTCTGGATCGCCGAGAGGATCGCGTAGTCCCCGCAGCCGGGGCACCAGCGCACGTCCTGGTCGCTGACGAAGTCCTTCTTCTTGAGCTGTACGAGCGCCTCAGCCACCGAGCACCTCCCGGAACTTCGCCGTGAGCTCGCCCACCTGGAAGGGGCGGCCCTTGATCTTGGGATACGAGATCGCGTCCACCAGGAAGCGGGCGCGCAGCAGCATGTGGAGCTGACCCAGGTTCAGCTCGGGGACGATCACCTTCTTGAAGCGCCCCAGGATCTCCTCGAGGTTCTTCGGGAAGGGGTTGAGCGAGCGGAGGTGCGCCACCGAGATCTTGGCGCCGTCCTCGGCCCGGACCTGCTCGGCCGCGGTGATCACCGAGCCGTAGGTCCCGCCCCAGCTGACGACCAGCAGGTCGCCCTCCTCGGGGCCGTTGAGCTTGATGTCGGGGACCTGCATCCGCTCGATCTTGTCGGCGCGCAGCTCGCACATGTGGTGGTGGTTGTCGGGGTCGTAGCTGATGTGACCCGTGACGTCCCACTTCTCGAGGCCGCCGATCCGGTGCTCGAGGCCCTTGGTCCCCGGCACCGCCCAGGGGCGCGCCAGGGTCTCGGGGTCGTGCTTGTAGCCGAGCAGCTCGCCGTCCTCGCCGTTGCCCTCGGTCGCGAAGGTGACCGGGATCTCGGCGATGTCCTCGGGGTTGGGCAGCTTCCAGGGCTCGGCGCCGTTGGCGATGTAGCCGTCGCTGAGGATGAACACCGGGCACATGTGGGTCAGCGCCAGGCGCGCCGCCAGGATCGCCATGTCGAAGCACTCGGCGGGGGTCGCCGGCGCCAGCACGCCGCAGGGCGACTCGCCGTTGCGCCCGAAGAGCGCCTGGAGCAGGTCGGCCTGCTCGGTCTTGGTCGGCATGCCCGTGCTGGGGCCCGCGCGCTGGACGTTGACGATCACGAGCGGCAGCTCGGTCATGACGGCCAGGCCGATCGCCTCGGCCTTGAGCGCCACGCCCGGGCCGCTGGTGCCGGTCACGCCGAGGGCGCCCGCGTAGGAGGCGCC
Source organism: uncultured bacterium (assembly GCA_937911525.1). Taxonomy (GTDB): domain Bacteria; phylum Planctomycetota; class J058; order J058; family J058; genus NORP233. The sequence goes on along the minus strand of CALDQK010000102.1, from coordinate 6,390 downwards.
GATCGCCGCGCAGACGGCCGCGATCTCGTCCTCGGCCTGGAAGGTGCGCACGTCCATGTGCTTGTGCTTGCTCAGGTGGTGCAGCACGTCGCTGGCGGGCGTGATCGGGTAGCTGCCGTAGAAGAGCGGCAGGTTGGCCTTGCGAGCCGCCGTGGTCAGGCCGAGCGCGACGGCCTCGTTGCCCATGACCTGGCGATACTCGCCCGCGGGGAGGTGGCTGGCCGAGGGGACCTGGAAGTGGGTCGTGAAGACCTCGGTCGTGTCGGCGAAGGCGTGGCCCGCCTTGAGCGCGCGGTGGTTGGCCTCGATCAGCTCCGGCTTGCGGGCGAACTTGTCGCTGATCCACTCCAGGGTGGGCTCGAGCGGCCGGTCGTAGAGCCAATACATGACGCCGAGCGCGAAGAAGTTCTTGCAGCGGTCCTTCGACTTGGTGTCGAGCTCGCTGTCCTTGAGCGCTTCGCGGGTCAGGGTCGTGATCGGCTGCTTGATCAGCCGGAAGCCCGCCAGCGAGCCGTCCTCGAGGGGGCTCTCCTCGTAGCCCGCCTTCTTGAGGTTGCTCGACTTGAAGCTGTCCTCGTTGACGAGGATGGTCGCGCCGTCCTTGAGGTCGCCGACGTTGACCTTCAGCGCCGCGGGGTTCATGGCGACGAGCACGTCCGGGTTGTCGCCCGGGGTGCGAATGTTCACGCTCCCGAACTGGATCTGGAAGCCCGACACGCCCGGCAGCGTGCCCGCGGGCGCGCGGATCTCCGCCGGGAAGTCCGGGAAGGTGCTGACGTCGTTGCCGATGATCGCCGACGTGGCGGTGAACTGGGTGCCCGTGAGCTGCATACCGTCGCCGGAGTCACCAGCGAAGCGGATGGTCACACGGTCCCGGGTGGTGGTCGCAGCGCTCACCCTGCCGTCCTTTTGCTTAAGTCGTTGCGAGTCCAGCAAAAAGGCGCCGGCCCGCGAGGGCGCGTAGCTTACGTCAGGCCTGGGACAGGGGAAAGCCGGAAACGCCCCCCTATCCCAGGAGGGCGAGCCCGGGCGAGCCCCGGCTGGCGGGGCGCCGAGTCAGGAGGCCGCGGAGAGCTGGCCCCGCTCGATCTCGTCGAGGAGGGGGGCGAGCTCGGCGCGGGTCTTGGCCTGCGCCGCCCGGGCGCGCCAAGCGTTGTCGAGGCCGAAGCGCCCGAAGTAGTAGAAGGCGTAGCGGCGCACCTGCCGGAAGCCCTTCCGCTCGCCGAAGATCTCGGCCACGCCCTCCATGTGCTCTTCGAAGAGCTCGCGGACGGTGGCGAAGTCGGGGCGCTCGAGGCGCTCGCCGCAGCGCAGGTAGTGGTCCACCTCCCGGAACACCCAGGGGTTGCCGACCGCTCCGCGCCCGATCATGACCGCGTCGCAGCCGGTCTGCTCGAACATGGCCAGGGCCGTGTCGAGGTCGACCACGTCCCCGTTGCCGATCACCGGCACCCGGCCGCGCGCCGCGGCGACCACGTCGGCGATCGCCGAGAGGTCGTTCTCCTCCCGATACCAGCCCATCTTCGTGCGCCCGTGCACGCACACCAGCGCGGCGCCGGCCTCGATCGCGCCCTCGACGACCTCGGGCGCGGTCCGCTCCTCGAGCTCGTAGCCGGTGCGGACCTTGACCGTGACGGGCACGTCCACGGCGGCCACGCTCGCGGCCACGAGGCGCGCGACCTTGGCGGGGTCCTTCAGCAGCGCCGCGCCCCAGCCCTTGTTGCACTCCTTCTTGAGCGGGCAGCCCATGTTGAGGTCGACGAAGTCGAAGCCACGGGGCGCGAGGAGCTCGAGGGCCGGCAGCAGCTCCTCCTCCTCGCGCACGGCGATCTGAACGCCGAGGGGGCGCTCCTCGTCCGCGAACTCGAGGTCGCGCAGCACGTTTGGGTCGCCCCGCAGCAGCTTCTCGGGCTTGACCATCTCGGTCACGGCCAGGCCCGAGCCGTAGCGACGGCAGATCCGCCGCAGCGGCGCCTCGTTGTAGCCCATCATGGGCGCCATCAGCGCCCGGCTGCTGACCTCGACGGCGCGCTCGGGCGGACCAAAGCGGAAGCCGGGGCGACCCGCGAAGCGGGTCGCTGGGTCCCAGGTCGCTGGGTCCTGACGCGCTGGTTCTCTCGACGCTGAGCTCATCTCACTCGGGCTTAGCGAGGTTCCCGCGCCCGAGCGAGCGGCGCACGGTCTCCATTTGCTCGCGGAGCTGCTTGAGGACCTCCATCCGGTCGAGGCTCTCGACGCTCTCGGGGCCGCCCTGGAGCTCGGTCATTTCGCGCAGCAGCTCGCCCATCTGACCCGCCACGTGGCGCCGGTAGGAGCGGTTGAGCTGAGCCGCGAAGTTGTGGCGACGCCCCTGCTCGGGCACGTAGGTCGACGCGGGGTTGAGCCCCTTCTGGCTGGAGAGGGAGTTGAGGATCCGCAGCAGCTCCTTCTCGTCCTCGCCGGCCTTGCCCTCCTCGACGGCCGCGATCACGCGGTCGAGCTCGCGGAAGATCCGCTCGGCGGCGTTGCTGTCGTCGCCGGTCGTCGGGTCGCGGGTGACCTCGACCAGCATTCCCAGCGCGGCCATGGCGTCAGCGCGCATCCGCCGGCGCTCGTCGACCGTCACGCGGGGAAGGGTCGGACCGTCGATGTTGTCGTAGGCGACCGAGAACAGGTTGTCGACGACCTCCTGCAGCGCGGCGTCCGAGCCGTTGCCCGCCTGGCTGAGCGCCATGTGCAGGAAGCTCCGGTCCCGGCTCTCGAGCTCGGGGATCAGCTCGACGAGGTGGCGCAGGAAGGGGCTGGTCGTGATCTCGTCGTGCAGGCGGTTCGCCTCGGCGATCGCCTCGGCCCGGGCGCGGCGAGCGACCTCGTCACCGGGGAGCCCGCTGCCGGCCAGCTCCGAGCGCGCCCGCGCCTCGAGCACGTTGGCCAGGTCACGGGCCGTGCGCATCCGACTCTTCTGGCGCATGCCCATCAGCGTCGAGACGTCCTCGCGCGAGAGGCCGTGGTCCAGCAGCTCGTCGGCCGTCGCCTTCTCGAAGTCGAGCCCGCCCTTGAGCACCAGCCCGCGCTTGGCCGGCGGCAGCAGCAGCCCGTTGTGGCTCGCGCCCGCGAGCGTCTTGAACACCTCGTGGCGGAGCAGGGTGCTGTGGGCCGCGGCGACGAGCTGCACCCGGCGGTAGCGATCCTTGGCGCGGATCCCGTCGTTGGGGGTCGCGATCCGGGCCAGGTTGACGAGGGTCGCGACCAGGCGCCGGGCCACGTCGCGGTCGCCCATCTTGGCCCAGGCCGGGTTCTGCTGGATCACCTGCAGGGCCGCCATGGCGACCTCCGAGGGGTCGACGGGCAGATAGGTCGAGGGGTGGAAGCCGAACTCCGAGGCCGCCTGGTGGGGCGTGTCGAACAGGCAGTCACGCCCCAGCTCGGCCGCCTCGAGGGCCTCGATCACGGCCTCTCGCGTCAGCTCGCCGACCTGGGCCGCGCGCAGCTGCGCCGCGCTGGCGTTGCGACCGCCCTGCTCGGTCAGCGCGCTGAGGTGGCGCAGGGTCGTCAGGACCACGGTCGCGAAGCGCGCCTGGCCGCGCCCGTTGTTGGTGCGCCCCATCACGAGCCCGCCGTAGTGCTCGTCTCGCGCGGCGGCGAGGAGCATCTTGTGGATCGTGGGCTTGATGTTGGTCAGCAGCAGGTCACGACGCTCCGTGACCGGGCGCGGACCCGACACGCGGCGGGTGTCGTCGGGGACGTGGCTCATGCCGCCGCGACCCCGGATCACGCGCCGCGGGATCTTGTGCAGCTTGATCTGCGGGCGCTGAGGTGGATTGGCGGAGGGCTTGCGCGGCCCGCGATAGGGCAGGAGCTGGATCGGCGAGTAGAACTCGCCGTTGGTCAGCCGCCGCTGGACGGCCTGGTAGTAGGCCGCCTCGGTCGGGGGCGGGCCCGCGCTGACGAGCAGGGTCAGCCAGCCGTGCTGGAAGGGCGTGGTGCCGCCCGGAAAGGGCTGGCCGCCGAGGCCCATCCGCGCCTCGACGTAGCGCGAGGTCGGCTCCTTGCCGTGGCCGAAGAGGAAGGTCGCGGTCGGATCCTGCGAGACGTCGCCGGACTGGGAGAGGATCTGCCCGACGCGCGCGGCCGCGTTGGCGGGCAGGCTCGGCACCAGCGTCCGCACCGAGCGCGGGTCGCTGACCACGTGCTCGGCGATGCGCAGGTCCTCGTTGCTGAGCAGCCAGCGCAGATCGAGCAGGGAGTCGAACTCTTGCTCGGTCCCTTTCAGCTGGCTGGGGGCGAAGGCCACCTCCGTCGTGTCGAAGCGATAGAGGAAGCCCGCCTTGTCCGCGAACGCGCGCTCGTTGGCGTTGGCCCGCTTGCGCAGGAGCACGTTGAAGAAGACCGAGGAGCCCGCGCTGGCGTCGGCGACCTTGACGACCCGCCCGCGGATCGCGACCACCTTGGTCTGCCGCGCCGGGCCGCCGTTGGGGTCGGGCTCGCTGCGCGTGACCTGCTTGGTGACCATCGTCCAGCCGTCGAGGTTCTGCAGCTGGGGTTCGCCGCCCTGGGCGACGTAGATCAGATCCGCGCGGGCGGGCGAGGCCGCGCCGAGGAGCAGGGCGCCTAGGAGCGCGATTCCCGCGAGGGAAGCGGACGAACGAGCACGAAGAGTGAGCATGAGCAGGCCTTCCTCTAACCCAGCGACCGGGCGGGGAACCGTGCACCCCTCCCTCACGAGGGTGACAGTCCGATTCCGCCCGCATTTTGACGCACAAAGCGACGTAGGAGGGCACTAACGCACACTCCGGGCCTCCCTAAGTCATTGCAGCCTGGTGGGAATCGTCCCTGGTCCCTGGGTTGCTGAGACCTTCGTGCGACGCATCGGGAAACAAGAGCATCCACCAATTCGCGGGGGTTTAGGGTCGAGTCCGGGTCATTCCACAATTCCGCTGTGTTTGGAGGGACCTTCAATCGTCTTACGGGTAGACACACACGCGGGAACTGGCACCGCCCCGGACACGTGACCACACAGGAGGAAACATGGGCACCAAGAACAACAACGCCGTCAGCTTCGAGATCGGGGTGGTCTACCGCAAGAACGGCCGTTTCTTCCTCGCAGTCAGCAACAAGGTGCTGATGACTTTCAAGGACGGTGAGCCCAACGAGGTCCGCCCCTATCAGCGCTACGACTCGGTCCGCGGCGTGTCCGTCGAAGACCTCTGCCGCCACTGGGGGATCAAGCTCAGCGACCTCGACGCGGCGACCTCGAAGTATCTGACCCCCTCCGAGGACGGCCTCAAGACGCGCCCCCGCGGCTCCCGCCGCAAGCGCGCCGCCGACGAGCACGCCTGGCGAGCGCTGCGCACGATTCGGGTCTCCTTCGCCGGCTAAGTGGTCAGCCAGTAGCCTCGACCAGCAGGGGTCGCTCCAGAGCGGAGCGGCCCCTCTGCATTGGTTGGCAGCGCGAGCCTCAGAGCTGGCGGCGGAGGTCGGCGACGCTGGGGAAGCGGTCGCGGGGCGACTTCTCGAGCGCGCGCAGGAGGGCGTCCTCGACCTCGCCGGGCAACTCCACGTAGCTAGAAGGCGGCGTGGGGGGCTCGGAGGCGTGGAGCTCGGCGAAGTCCTGGGCCCGCCTGGTCTGAAAGGGGAGCTTGCCCGTCAGGAGCTTGTAGAGGACGAGCGCCGCGGCGTATTGGTCGCTCTCGGCTGAGAGCGCCCCCCCGCCGAGGACCTCGGGGGCCGAGTAGCGCGGGTCGAGGCGGCCGGTCAGCTGAGGACTGCCCGCCAGGGCCTGGACGAAGCCGAAGTCGGCGACGAGGAGGCGTTGAGGACCAGCGACGTGGAGCTTGCTCGGCCGGAGGTCGAGGTGGAGGACCCCGCGCTCGTGGGCAGCCTCGAGCGCGCTGAGCAGCCCACGCGCCAGCCCGAGGGCCCGCTCCAAGGGCAGCGGCGCCTCCTGAGCGATCACCTGATCGAGGGTCGACTCCGGCGGGTCCGCGTAGCAGACGAAGGCCCCCTCTGGAGCGACCCCGGTGTGCAGGACCCGGAGCAGGTGCGCTTCCTCGACGCCGATCAGGAGCTCGTTCCAGCGAACCAGGCGACGAGCCACGCCCTCTTCGCTCAGCTCGGGCTTGAGCAGCTTCAGGAGCGCGCGCTTGCCCCGCAGGTCCACGGCTTCGTAGTTCCAGGTCAGATTTCCGACGCTGACCAGGGCCAGGAGCTCCTGGCCGCCGACCTCCTGACCCACCAGGGCCCGCGCCGGATCAGCCGGAGCGCGGCGAAGGGAGTCGGAGCTGGGCGGCTGGGCCAGGCGACCGGACCCGGGGCGGCGCTGGCCGGTCGTCGGCTGCACCGGGTGCCGTTCCGAGCCCGGCGGTTGGCGGAGCTGCGTCGAGCTCGGCGGCTGAACGGAGTGACGGTCCG
>CALDQK010000101.1 GCA_937911525.1 uncultured bacterium | reverse complement strand
CAGATCGCGCGCAGCCGCCTGGCGAGCGCGCAGCAAGCAAGCCTGGGCGTCGAGCTCCTGGTCCAGGCGCGAGTGTGCGTCGAGGCCCTCGGTCGGCTGGGTCGCGACGAGCGTTCGCGCGCCAGCTTGGCCCGCTACCTCCGCGCCGAGCTCGACGACGTGCGGGCCTATCACGCAGCCATGGCCTTCTTGCGCTGGGGCGACGAAGCCTCGCTGGAAGAGATCTACCTGGCGCGCAAGCGCTTCGGGTTGACCTCGACCCTCTCCAGCATGCTGGGCAAGCACCTGCGTCGCTTCGCCGCCCCCGAGGCCAGCGGACAAGAGCGCACGGCGCGCGACGTGTTCGAACTGGGCGTGCGACAGCTCGCGCACAAGGACTACGCCGCGGCCGAGGCCACCTTCTCTCGCGTGATCCAGATCGCACCCAACGAGGTCGGCGGCTGGACCAACCGGGCCCTCAGCCGCCGGCGCCAGGGGCGCCCCGCCGAGGCCCTGGCTGACTACGAGCAGGCGCTGCGGATCGCCCCGGGCGACCCCGAGATCTTGGCCCGCCGCGGCATGGCCTTCTATCGGGTCGGCAACATGAAGGCGGCCTTGCGCGACCTCGACGAGGCGATCGACCAGCGCCCCAAGCTGGAGGAGGCGCTCTTCAACCGGGCGCTGGTGTTCCGCAACCTGCAGCGCTACGAGGAGGCCCTGCGAGACCTCGAGAAGCTGGTCCAGCTCAGCCCGCGCTCGCCCGGCTACCTGCGCCAGCTGAGCGACGTCTACCTGGCGCTCGATCGGCGCGACGAGTCCCTCGCGGTCCTCGACCGCATGGTCGAGCTCGACCCCCACGACGGCGAGCGACGGGCCCAGCGGGCCTACATGTACCTCGACTCCGGCCGGCACGGAGAGGCGATTCGCGAGCTGGATCGAACCCTGCGCGACGACCCCAACTGCGGCATGGCGTGGGCGATTCGCGGCGAGATCGCGCACCGCCGCAAGCAGCTGAGCGAGGCCGCCGACTGCTTCCGCCAGGGCAGTAAGCTCTCACCCACGAACAAGATCGCGCGCTACCTGGCGGCGAACTTCTTCTACGGCCAAAAGGACTATCCCAGCGCGCTGAAGGAGGCCACCTACCTGGTGACCGTCGAGCCTCAGGACCCCACCTACCGGAGCATGCGCGGCCAGATCCTGTTCCGCCTGCGCCGTGTGCAGGAGGCCTTCGCGGACTGGGGCGTCGCGCTCCGGGTCCTGCCGAACTGCAAGGAGGCCCTCTTCTACCGCGGGCTGGCCTTCGAGCAGATCGGCCGCCCGCAGGAGGCCGCGAACGACTTCCGCACCTACCTCCGCTTCTGGGGCGATACGACCGCGGCCCGGCGGATCCGCTCGCGCTTGGCGCTGGTCGAGGCCCAGCAGGAGGGCAAGTGAGAGCGCTGCGGACGTGGGCCCTGCTGCCCGGCCTGGTCGGGCTCCTGGCCGGTGCTGCCGGCGCGCAGGAGTCCCAGGCCGAGCGAGCCGCGCTCGCGGCCTGGCGCGAGCTGCTCGACGTGCCCCTGCGCGAGGTCGAGCGCCGCGACCTGGCCTGGGTGAAGCCGGCTGGGAGCGGCTCGCCCAAGCGGGGCTCCTTCCTGGCCGCCAAGGTCCCGCTGGCCCCGGGGGAGCTGCGCTACCTCGGCTTCGACGCTCCGCGCAAGCTGCCTCCCTTCGACGGCACCTTCGGCCTGCCCTCGGACCTGAGTCAGCGCCGGTTCCACGTGTGGCGCTACCGCGAGCACTACGTGCTCGCCGCCAGCGACGGGCGCCGCGAGCAGCTGACGGTGGCCGCGATCGCGCGGGCCCTCGAGCTGCTGCGGGCCCGCTGGCCGCGCCGCTACCAGGCCGTGTTCCGCGGCCCCCGGACGGCGCAGGAGCAGCTCGCCCGCCTGCGCGCCCGCGACCCGAAGAAGTCGGTCAGCTTCCTCAACCTGACCCGCTGCTTCGCCTTCGTCCTCGACGGCGGCTTCAGCGCGATCGCGCGCTCGGGCTACGAGCTGGGCAAGAAGCAGCGCGTGCAGGTCGGCGATCAGAGCGTGGACCTGTTCCAGAACGTGGCGCGCGTCACGCTCAACTTCGCCGCGATCCAGGGCATCTCGAGCCACCGCCTCTACCAGCGCGAGGAGCCGCTGGTTGACTTCCTCCGCTACCTGCGTGACGGGCTGGTCGAGACCCTCGCCCACGAAGCGCTCCACTGCCTGCTGCGGCGCGACAAGAACGTCGAGCCGCTGTTCTGGCTCCTGATCGAGCGCCTGCGCAGCCTGGGCGGCGAGAAGCTGGGCAAGCAGGTCGAGGAGGCCTTCGTCGTCGAGGGGGCGACGCGCTGGCTGAGCGGCGGCGGCCTCTCGGAGCAGGTCAGCGGCTACTACCGCGGGCTCTTCTCGAACATGCACCGCCGCCGGCTGGGCCTGCTCGGCGGCTCGCCCCCCACCGACCTGGGCCTGGCGGTGCAGGCGATCCTCAAGCGCTACGCCGAGCGGCGCGGCGCCACGGGCGACGACTACGAGACCCTGTTCCGCTTCCCGATCCCCGAGGAGTAGCCCGCGGGCTAGGGAGGTGCGCGGGCTACTTGGCGCCGGGGAGCTCCAGCTCGCGGGCGCCCTCCGGCGCGCTGAAGGCGTCAGCGGGCGCGGCGGGGAGCAGGGAGACGTCCTGCAAGACGACCTCGCCGATCGGCTCCCCCTCGATCCCCGCGCCCTCGCTCCAGTTGTAGAAGCGCCAGCGGTGCGGGACGGGCACGCCCTCGATCGAGCGGTGGTCCTCGTAGACGACCGCGTGAGGCTCCTCCGGGGCGCCGGGCTCTTTGCCGTAGGTCACGATATAGCTCAGTCCGGCCAGGCGGTCCTGCTCGTCCTTGAAGGCCACGTACCAGTCGTCGGGCGCGTCGCCGACGCCCGCCGAGAAGGTCAGCTTGGCCGCGGGTCGCTCGCGGTCGAGCTTGGCCTGGCCGAGGTCCCGCAGCTGGCTGCCAGCGTCCGCCAGCTTGTAGGGGGCCGCAAGGAAGTAGGGCCAGGTCAGGACGTGGAAGCGCCCGCGCGGGAGTTCGGCCTCCGCGGGGGAGATCCACGCCGTCTGCCCGTCGAAGACCAGGGTCGGGCCGCCCTCGATCACGAGGCGCGTGCGATCCGCTGCGGGTGAGAGCGTCATCGTGGCGTCGAAGCGCTTCTTGCCGCCGAAGGTGAGCGAGATCCTGGCCTGGATCCCGCCGTAGCTGCGCCAGCGCTGCGCCTGGTGCGCCGCCTCGATCGCCTCCGCGAGAGGGCCGCCAGGCTCCGCCTGCTTGGCGGGCTGGCTCGCCGGCTGGCTCGTCGGCTGGCTCGCGGGGCCCTTGGCCTCGCCCGCCGGCGCAGGGTCCTCGCTCTGGCAGCCGAGGCAGAGCGCGCTGAGAAGGCAGAGCGCGCTGGAGAGGCTGGGGGACGGGAGTGTGCGTGTCATGCAGGCACAACGCCCGAGCCGCGCGGAATGTTCCCGGCTCTAGAAGCGGGTGTAGGAGGTCGCGCCCCACCAGCGGATCCGGGTCCGCTTGAGCAGCTTGCAGCGCGCGGTCTTGGGGTCGATCTGGAGCACGTCCCCGGTCGAGGTCAGCCCGTAGAGCACGCCCTTGCGCTCGATCAGGCCGAACACCGCGCCGACGGGGCCGCCGGTGCCCCAGGCGCGGCGCAGCTTGCCCACCAGCTTGGCCTTGCCCGTGCGCGGCTCGAGCCACACCAGGTGCTCGACGCGGGCGGGGTCCTTGACCGAGCTGATCAGGCCGCCCTCGAACCAGGTCACGTCGCCCGAGGCGGCCCAGCCGCTGCCCATGGGACCGACCTGGGTCGGCTTGGCGGTGTCGCGGTCGATCAGGTGCACCGCGCCGACCCGGGTGTTGGCGAGGAGCACGTTGCCGACCGCGCACATCCCGTAGGGGTCCTCGAGGCCGTGCTTGCCGACGCGCCGCGACTTGCTCGGGTCGACGAGGTTTACGTGATACACGGCCTCGGTCGAGATCCCGTAGAGGTGCCCGTCGGCGGTGGCGGCGAGGTCGCACAGGACCGGCCGCTCGGGCTGCGCGCCCTCCTTGGCCGCCGGGACCTCGATCCGCCCCACGCGCTTGAACTCGAGCTTCTCGCAGTCGACCCGGTAGAGGCTCCCCTCGAAGTCGACCGCGAAGTCGTAGGTCTCCTTGGGGTCCTCGGGCTCGGGCGCGTCCTTGCGGGGCAGGTCCTGCTTGCCCTCCGGCTGGGGCGCGTCTTGGGCCGCGAGCGGCGCGGCGCAGGCCAGCAGCGCCAGGCAGAGCAGGTGGTGTCGCATAGGGTCCTCTCCCCCGGGCCGCCCAGTCTAGCGCTGCCCTCGCAGGAGCGCAGGAGCTCGCCCCCCGAGAGGAAGGAGTGACGAAGGGCGGATCGGTTCTGTTCGCTACTGCGGGTCCGCCGCGTCGCCGGCGCCTTCGTAGACCACGACGCTCAGCGGGGAGCGGGTCGCGCTTCGGACCTCGCAGGGGAGGTCCTCGCTCAGCAGCGCGCCGTCCTCGCCGCGCTGGAGGCAGGTCCAGTGCGCGGGGCGCCGACCCTCGTCGTCCTCCTCGGGCTCGAGCCAGAAGCTCTGGACCTTGCCGAACACGACCTTCAGCTCCTCGGGCGCGCAGGTGGGCAAGAAGGCGCGCAGGATCCGCGGGTCGTAGAAGCGGAACAGGAGGGGCTGACCCGTCTCGGTCTTGACGCGCAGCAGCTTGCGGCGATCGCGGTAGAGCGTCGCCAGCGGCTGCTGGCTGGTGAAGTAGATCCCGTAGCTCTTGCCCCAGCCCTGGGTCAGCAGCCAATCGGTGAAGCCGTTGGGGTGCTTGAGGGCCACGATGTGCGGCGAGGCCTGGGCGAGAGCGCCGCTGATCTTGGCGTCGAAGAGGCAGCGGTGCTTGAGGCCCGACTCGAGCAGGCGGGGGAAGAGCTCGGGGTCGGCCGCGCCGTCGAGCACGGCGAAGACCTCGCTCTCAGGCGGGCAGCGCTCCCAGAGCAGATCGACCTGATCGCCCACTACTGGCAGACCTCGCAGAAGCCCGCCCCGTCCTCGTGCGCCGACTGGAGCGCCTCGATCTGGGCCGCCTCGTCGCCGGGCCACGGCTTCTTCTTGCCGACGACGAAGGTGCGGGTCTTGTCGAAGTAGATCGTGTACGACTCCTTCTCGTGCCCGCAGGTGGGGCAGGGGACGTCGTCGTTGAGCAGCTCGCCGCAGTGCGTCCAAGGCATGGGCGGAGTCTAGCCTCAGGCCCGCAGGGCGGCCAGGCGTCGCAGGACGGCCGCGGCGCCCTCGGGGCGATCGTCGGGGTCCTTGGCCAGCAGCTCGTGGACGAGGGTCGCCAGGGCGGGGGGGCAGTCAGGGCGCAGGCCGAGCAGAGGCGGTGGCTCTTCCTCCTGGATCCGCTCCAGGACCTCGGGGCCGCTGGCGACGAAGGGCGGGCTCCCAGCCAGGAGGTGATAGAGCGTCGCGCCCAGGCTGTAGAGGTCGGCCTGGGGGTCGACCCACTTGGCGTCCTCGGCCTGCTCGGGCGCGACGTAGGCCAGCGTCCCCAGGCCCGCGCCGCTGGCGGTCAGGGACTCCTGGGCTCCGCTGAGGTCCTTGGCGATCCCGAAGTCGCCCAGCTTGACGCAGCCGTCCTGACGCACGAACACGTTGGCTGGCTTGAGGTCGCGGTGGACGAGCTTGGCCCGGTGGGCCGCGTCGAGGGCGCGCGTGACCTGCTCGGCGATCGCGAACACCTGCGGAAAGGGCAGGGGGCCCTGCGCGACGAGCTGCTCGGCCGTGGTGCCCTCGACCAGCTCCATCACGATGAACGCGATCGGTCCTTCGAGGCGGACGTCGTAGATCTGGACCACGTGGGGCGAGTCGAGGCGAATCCGCGCCTCGCGCAGGAAGCGCTCGCGGACCTCGGGGTCGGCCTCGACCTGGGCGTGGAGGCGCTTGATCGCGACGCGCCGGCCGCTCGCGCGGTGGCGCGCCGCGACGACCAGCCCGTTGCCGCCGCTCCCGAGCTCGGCCAGGAGCTCGAACTCCTCGGCCACCTTGAGGGCCGGCGCGGGGGCGGGCGCCGCGCTGGGCGCTCCCCAACGGAGCGCGATCCGGGTCGTCCCGATCTGGAGGGTGGCCTGGGGCGCGGGGACGGGCACGGGGCGGTGGGGCGGCAGGCGCTCCCCCTCGAGCAAGGTCCCGTTGCGGCCGCCGAGGTCGGTCACGCGCAGGCCGGCGGGGGTGGCCTCGACGATCGCGTGCTTGCGCGAGGCGTCGGGGTCTCGGATCCGGAGGTCGACCTCCCGTCCGCGGCCGAGGACGCAACCCTGGCCGGGGGCGAGCGTCCGCTCGCCGGCCTGGTCTTCACCGCCGATCACGATCAGGTGTCCTTGCACCGCTAGAGCCTAGGACACGAGGGGAGGCGCGTCTGCCCCGCCCCGGCCGGCGGCTGCCTATACTGCGCGCCCTGGGGAGGTGGAGCATGGGCAAGGTCTTGGGCCAGCGTCTGATCGACCAGCTGAAGCGCAGCGAGGGCCCGACCCCGAGCGACGTCTCGCTGGCAGACCTGGTCAAGGGCGAGACCACCAGCGAGCTGCGGCAGGCCTGCGCAGAGGTGCTGACCTTCGCCCGGGAGCCGGACTGTTCGCTCTTCCAGCGGGTGCGCGCCCTCTTCTTCCTGCACGCGATCTACTCCAAGCACCTGCCGGCCTCCTTCACGGGGAAGCCCACCTATGCGCTGATCCCGCCCGCGGGGCTGGCCCGGATGGCGGAGCGCGAGTTCGCCGAGGCCATGGACCGCTTCGCCAAGGCGCTCGAGGGGGCGCCCGAGAGCGACGCGCTCTGGAGCGCCATGGCCGGCGCCTGTCGCGAGCGCGCCATGCAGCTCCTCCGCGAGCAGGTGACCCAGAGCGTCCGCTTCTACTCGGGCAACGCCTGGATGTTCGGCAAGGACCGCGAGCCCAAGCTCACGACGCCCCTCCGCCTCGGCCAGGTCTTGCGCGAGACGACCCCGGTCCGCCTGGACCTGACCCACTCGGGCTGGAGCGACATCTTCTTCCTCGCGATGGACTACCCCGAGGGCGCGCGCGTCCTCAACCTCTCGGTCGAGCTAGGGATCCCCAGCAAGAAGATCGCGACGGCCCCGCCGATCACGACCTACCTCGAGCTGATCGAGGAGCCCCTGATCCGCCTCCGCAGCGTGGACCTCGCGGCCACGGTGGACGTGCAGAGCGTCGGCCAGCTGTTCAACTTCGGGGCGGACGACCTGATGCTCCTCAAGGCCGCCGTCGTGGCCTCGGGGCTGATCCCCTACCAGGCCGAGCAGGGCAAGACCAAGCTGCCGGCGCTGCTCGAGCGCTGCCTGCCCAAGGGGAAGGGGATCTCGATCACGAGCCACGTCAACTCGATCCCCAAGGGCTCGCGGCTGGCGGTGTCCACCAACCTGCTCGGCTCGCTGATCGCGCTCTGCATGCGGGCCACGGGACAGCTCCCCCTCGGGGAGGAGGCGTCGCTCAGCGAGGAGCAGCGCCGCCTGATCGCCTCGCGCGCGATCCTGGGCGAGTGGCTGGGGGGGTCGGGCGGCGGCTGGCAGGACTCGGGCGGGATCTGGCCGCGCGCCAAGAGCATCGTCGGTCAGCGCGTGGGGACGGGCAGCGACTGCCGCGGGCAGCTGCTCCCCCAGCACGTCGAGATCTGCTCGCAGCAGAGCTTCAAGGATCACCTGCCCAAGATCGGCCTGCAGCCGAGCGAGGTGACGCTCGAGGAGATCGACGCGAACTTGCAAAAGCTCGACGATCACCTCGTCCTGATCCACGGGGGCATGTCCCAGGACGTCGGTCCGATCCTGGACATGGTCAGCCAGCGCTACTTGCTCCGCAGCGGCGCCGAGTGGACCGCCCGGCAGCGGCTGGTCGAGAGCTACCCCTTGATCGTCAAGGCGCTCTGCCGCGGCGAGATCAAGACGCTGGCCGGGCTGACCCACACCAACTTCAACCGCCACCTGCGGACGATCATTCCCGGCGCGACCAACGCCTTCACCGAAGCCATGATCGCGCGCGTCCAGAAGGAGTACGGCGAGGACTTCCTCGGGTTCCTGATGCTGGGGGGGATGTCGGGCGGCGGGATGGGCTTGTTCTTCTCGAAGGAGGGCAAGCACAAGGCCGTCGCGGGGGGCTCCCTCGAGCCCCTCCTGCGCGAGGTCAAGCGGCGCTTCGAGGACTCGCTGCCCTTCGCGCGGGACCCCGTGGTCATGACCTATCGGCTCAGCGACACGGGCACCCACTCGACCCTGCTCAACGAGCGACCCCAGCTGCTGGACGAGCGCTCGCCGGAGCCCAAGCCTGGCGCGCGCACCGAGGACGTGAGGGTCGGGGTCACCGAGACCCGGGTCTCCTACCGCCACAAGCTGGGCAAGGCCCTGATCAAATCGAAGGCGGCGGCCAAGTTCATGAAGCCGCTCGGCGCGACCCGCTATGTGCTGGGCATGCTCGCCGAGGAAGAGGGGATCGAGGTGCCCTGCTGCCTGCACCAGGCGGAGATCACGGCGCCGAACTGCTACGAGCCCAAGGGCTCCAACCCCAAGCTCGCGCCGGGCGAGGTCGGCTATGTGCGGCCGGGCAAGGGAGCCGCGCTCTGGCGAGGGGGGAAGTGGCAGGCGTGGCAGCAGTGGACCTTTGCCGAGCCCGAGCAGCCCCAGGGCTTCGTCGTCGGTCTCGAGGAGGAGGAGTAGCGTGCTGGTGATTCGCGACGAGCAGCTGGCGGCGCTCGAGGGCGTCGCGGTGCGCGCCTTCGCCCTCAGGCTGAGCGAGGCCCTCGCGCCCGAGCTGCCCGAGCTGCCGCGCGTCCAGCGCGTTCGCTGGACGCGGCGCGCGGTGGAGCTCGGCCGGGAGCACGGCCTGCGGCGCAAGGCGCACTACCTGCGCTTGGCCCGCTGTGTGATCGCCTGGACCGGAGAGGTCCCGCCCTGGGCCGAGGAGGTCCTGGCGGGGGGGCTCCTCTCAGCGGGCGCCAAGCTCGAGCGGCTCGAGGCCGGGGAGGAGGCATGAAGCTCGAACGCGGTGAGTTCGGCGGACCGGTGCAGGGGTGCCCCGAGAAGGCCTACGACCTCTTCCTGCACCCCGTGAAGCTCGCGGCGCCCGACGCGCGGGCGGTGATCGTGGTCGAGCGGGGTGTCCCGGCCGCCGAGGGCAGGGCGCCCTCGGCCTCCTGGGTCGCGGTTCACCACTGGGGCCGCTCGGCGGCGGAGCACGAGGAGATCGAGCTGCGGGCCAAGGAGCGCGGGGCCAAGCAGATCAACGCCTGGCTTTGCCAGCACCGGCTCCCCGATTCGCAGCCGAGCGACGACAACAACAACAACAACAACAACAACAACAACAACAACAACAACAGCGCGAGCTCCGACGGCTCTCGCGGGGGCGAGACCCACGGGCAGCTGGCCGACCCCACGCTGCAGTGCCGCTACCGGCGCGGGAAGATCTCGCTGGCCCAGAACGCGCGCTTCCAGGTCGTGAACCCCGAGCTCGACAGCTACCGCGAGCAGATCGAGGACTTCAGCGGGCGGGAGCACCTCAGCGACTCGAAGAGCGGCCCCGAGGGAGTGGCGGTCGTGACCCTCGCCGGCGGAGTCGGCAGCCGCTGGACCAAGGGGGCCAAGGTCTCCAAGGCCCTGTTCCCCTTCTGGCACGAGGCCGGGGACTTCCGCACCTTCCTCGAGGTCCACGTCGCCAAGCTGCGCCAGCACGCTGCCAACTGCCCTCACGTGGTCACGACGGGCTTCCTCTCGCACGAGCCGATCCGGCGCGCCGTCGTCGACCCTCGCTACCAGGTGGGCGGCCGAGCGCCGCTCCTCTCGCTGGCCAAGTGGAGCGGCCTGCGCCTGGTGCCCAGCGAAGCGGACCTGAAGAAGAGCCTCGAGCTGCAGCAGCTGCAGCAGCTCGACGAGGCACAGGAGCGAATGCGCGTGAGCGTCAACAAGGGCCTGTGCGCTTGGGCCAAGCAGGAGGGCAACGCGCAGCCCTATCAGCACTCCGACGCCACGCAGCGCTTCTATCCGCCGGGCCACTGGTACGAGATCGCGAGCCTGATCGCGAACGGCACCTTGGGCCAGCTCTACCATGAGCACCAGGTGTCCACGCTCTTCGTCCACAACCTCGACACCCTCGGCGCGACGCTGGACGAGGATCTCTACTGGCGGCACCGCGAGCGCGGGGACACCTTCACCTTCGAGGTCGTGCCGCGCCGGATCGGAGACCACGGCGGCGGGTTGGGGCTGGTCGATGGCAAGCTGCGCCTGGTGGAAGGGGTGGCGCTCAAGAACGAGGTCGGCGAGCTCGCGACTTGCTTCTACAGCTCGATGAGCACCTGGGTGGACGTGGAGCAGCTGCTGCGGCTGTTCGAGATCACCGCCGAGGACCTGCCGCGCGAGGACCGACCATTGAGCGACGAGCTACGGAGCAAGATCCAGGCCGTCGCCGAGCGGATGCCCGTCTACGCGTCGCTGAAGTCGGTCCGGCGCCCGCGCGAAATCCAGCGCGACGAGGTGGTCGACCAGGTCACGCAGTTCGAGCGGCTGTGGGGCGACATGAGCGGCTTGGCGGGGGAGCAGGTCGGGGCGCTCGACGCCGTCAAGTGCGGCTACTTCGTGGTCCGCCGCGAGCGCGGCCAGCAGCTCAAGGAGCTGGCGGACCTCGACCCCTGGCTCAACGACGGCGGCGCGCGCTTCGTCGGGCAGCGCTGCGAGTGGCACTCCTGAGAGTCAGTCCTCCTGTGGGACGTCCATCACGATCCGAAAGCCCGTCCTGGTGTCGCGCCGGGTCTCGGCGTGGTGGAAGCGGCTGTAGGTGCGCGATCCCTGCACCGCGCTGACCCAGCTCCCCCCACGTATGGTGCGCTGCACCAACCCCTCGCTGGGACGCGGCGGGCCGACCGGATCCGTAGCCGGCCCGGGCGGGTAGTGGTTCTTCCAGTAGTCGCTGGTCATCTCCCACACGTTCCCGCACATGTCGTAGCAGCCCGCCGGTGAGACGCCCGCAGGGAACGAGCCGACGGGGCTCGTGGAGGGGTAGCGGTCGCCCATGGAGTGCACCGCGTCGGAGTCGGCGTTGAGCGTCCAGCCCTCGTGGCTGACCGGGGCGTTCCCGCCCGAGTAGTCCCGGCCGTCGGTCCCGCGCGCCGCGAGCTCCCACTCGGCCTCGGTCGGGAGGCGGGCTCCCGTCCAGGCGCAGTAGGCCAACGCGTCGGCGTAGGTCACGTTGAACACGGGCATGTCGGGCTTGGCGACCAGGGTGTAGCGCTCGCCGCGCTTGATCGTGCGGCTGGGCGCCTCGCGCTCGGTCGCCTCGCAGAACTGGTCGTATTGGCGCCAGGTCACCTCGTACTTCGCGATCAAGAAGGGGCGCGTGAGGGTCACCAGGCGCGCCGGACCGGAGTTCTGATATTCGTCGTGGCCCATTTGGAAGGTCGCGGGCTCGACCCGGACCAGGACCGCGCCGTCGATCGCGTTGAGCCACTCGCCTGGCCTGGTCCCCTTGCGCAACACCACGCGGGCCGGCGTCGGCCGGACGCTGGCGCGGGTCGCCGCGCTGGCGCTTGGGCTTGGCGGGGGCAGGGTCCCGCGGCGGGGGTCGACCAAGGCCAGCGCGACGAACCCGATCACGAGCGCACCTACCAGCGCCCAGCGCCAGGCGACGTTGGGCGGCGGGCCAACGCTCGTCCGCTCGCCGCGGGCGAAGCGCTCGAGGTCCTCGGCCAGGGCGTCGGCGCTGGGGTAGCGATCGTTGGGGTCGGTCGCCATGGCCTTGGCGCACACCGCCTCCAGCTCGGCCGGAGCCGCCGGAGCGCGCACGCGGAGCGGCGGCGGAGGCCCGCTCAGGACCTGGCGCACGATCGAGAGGGGCGAGTCGCCCCGGTAGGGGGCGCTGCCCGAAAGGCAGGCGTAGAGCAGGGCACCCAAGGCGTAGACGTCCAGGCGCTCGTCCTGGGCGGCTCGGTTCCCGTCGGCTTGCTCGGGCGCCATATAGGCGGGCGTGCCCAGGACGTCCCCGGTCCGGGTCAGGGTCTCGGCGCCCTCCAGGCTGGCCAGGCCGAAGTCGGCGACCTGGGGCTGGTCGTCGGCGTCGAAGAGCACGTTGCCGGGCTTGAGGTCGCGGTGCAGGACCCCGCGCGCGTGGGCGCTGGCGATCCCGCGCGCGACGGCCGCCACGACGCGGACCGCCTCGGCGGGCTCGAGCGGGCCCTCGCGCAGCCGGTCCTTGAGGGTCCCGCCGCTGGCGTAGGCCATCACGAGGTAGCTCCGCCCGTCGAGGCGGCCAGAGCTGTGGACGCGCAGGACGTGGGGGTGGCGGTCCGCGGTCGCCTGAGCCACCCCTTCCCGCTCGAAGCGCTCGATCACGCCCTGGCGCGCGCCGAGCGAGAGCACCTTCAGGGCGAACTCGGCGCCGGTCCCGAGGTGGCGGGCCAGGAACACGGTGCCCATCGCGCCCTTGCCGAGCTGGCGCTCGAGGACGAGGTCTCCGACTCGAGTGCCGGGGCTCCACTCTCGCCCGGTTTGGAGGGGATTGAGCGGGCCCGGATCCGTCCCGTCGCGGGTCAAGGCGTCAGCGGAGTCGTCCACGCGCTCAAGCTACCCGCGGGGCGCGCCACGCTGCCAGGCCCTCTCCGCGCCAAATCGAAGGGGAACGAGGCGAGCGGCCCCTCGGCCATCCCAGTATAGTCCTGGGCTCCATGGAGCCCTTCCCCCTGGTGATCGGTCACTCCGCCGTCAAGGCGGACCTCATGCGCTGCCTCGAGAGCGGGCGGCTGCGGGGGAGCTTCCTCCTCGTCGGCCCCGAGGGCGTCGGGCGCCGGCGGCTCGCGCTGGAGGTCGCCAAGGCCGCGGCCTGTCAGGCCGGCGGCGAGCGGGTGC
>CALDQK010000100.1 GCA_937911525.1 uncultured bacterium | reverse complement strand
GCCCTGCTCGACCTATCCGACGGAGAGCTGGATGGCGCCCTCGGCCTGGTAGACGCCACGACCGGTCTCCCGACCCTGGCGGGGCTGCTCCTGCTCGGCCGGGACGAGGCCATCCGGCGACTCGTCCCGACCCACGAGGTCGCCTTCCAGGTGCTGGAGGGCGAAGAGGTTCGCTACAACGAGTTCAGCCGGGCGCCGCTCCTGCGGGTGGTGGAGTGGATCGAGACCCAGTTCAAGGCACGCAACCGCGAGAAGGAGTTGCAGGTCGGGCTCTTCCGCGTCGGTGTCCCCCGAGTCGATCTCCAGGCGTTTCGCGAGGCGGTCGCCAACGCGCTCGTGCATCGCGACTACACGCGACTCGGAGCCGTCCACGTGAAGCTGGATGACGAGGAGCTGACCTTGAGCAATCCGGGGGGCTTCGTCGAAGGGGTGTCTCCCCAGAACATCCTCACGACGCCCCCGCGCCCACGAAACCCGGTGCTCGCGGACGCTTTCAAGCGCATCGGCTTGGCCGAGCGGACCGGTCGCGGGGTGGACCTCATCTACCGTCAGGTGCTCCGCTTCGGTCGACCTGCCCCCGACTACAGCCGCTCCGACGCGACGACCGTGGTGCTGCGCTTGCCGGCTGCGGATACCGACCTGCAGTTCATCAGGGCCATCCTCGAGGCGGAGCGGCGGGCGGGCGCGGCCCTGCCCATCGAGAGCCTGATCGTCCTGTCTCGGCTGCGCGAGGTGCGCCGGATGACGACCGCCGAGCTCGCCGAGGCCATGCAGCGGCCGGTCGACGACGCCCGGAGGAAGCTCGGGCGGCTCGTCGAAGCGGGGCTCATCGAGCGGCGCGGGAACACCAAGGCGAGGACCTACATGTTGGCCCGGGACTTCTACGCGGAGGAGGGCGCCAAGGCCGAGTACACGCGGCAGGTGGGCCTCGATCGCGCTCGGCAGGAGGAGCTCGTCCTGAATCACGCGGCGCACCATGGCTCGGTGGCCCGAAAGGACGTGCTGGAGCTGTGTCGTACGCTCACCCCCGATCAGGCGACCCAGCTGCTCGCTCGGCTCGTGCGGGATGGCCGGCTGCGCAGGGAGGGGGTTCGGCGTTGGGCTCGGTATTACCCCGTGACCGAGGAGCCTTCCTGATGGCTCGAGCCCGAATACGTATAGAGCTTACGTTTACGCGAAACCCGGGGTGCGCGAAAAGCTCAGTGGTTTCGGGTGTTTTTGTCTGGGGTAGCGCTGGAGCGCTATACGGCTGCCATGACGTTTACGTTATGGCGAGGCTCGCTCGATGACCGGCGGGCCCGAGCTCAGCGAGGTCGAGCGGCCCTTCCTGGAGCAGCTCGCGACGATGGGGTGGAAGGTCGTCGAGGGGAGCGTGGATTTCCCTTCGGTGACCGGGCGCGAGTCCTTCCGCGAGGTCCTGATGAAGGAGGAACTCCGGGCGGCGCTCGCGCGCATCAACCTGCGGGATGGGGAGCCCTGGCTGGACGACGCCCGCCTCTCGCAGGCGGTCAGCGCGCTGGAGCGCATCGCGCAGAAGAAGCTCATCGAGGCCAACCAGGAAGCGACCGAGCTGCTCCTGAAGGGCGTGCAGGTCGAGGGGTTGCCGGGCTGGGATGGGGGGCGGGCCCGGACCATTCACTTCATCGACTGGGCGCACCCGGAGAAGAACCGATTCGTGGCCGTGAGCCAGTTCAAGGTGGACTGCCCCGGCGGCCAGGCGAAGGGCTCCATCCGGCCGGACATCACGCTCTTCATCAACGGGATCCCGGTGGTGGTGGTCGAGTGCAAGAGCCCGGGCGTGTCGGAGCCCATCGCCGCCGCCGTGGACCAGCTGCGCCGCTACCACAACGCCCGCAAGGCGGCCGGCGAAGTCGAGGAGGGGGAGGGCAACGAGCGGCTCTTCTACACGAACCAGTTCCTCGTCGCGACGAGCTACGACGAGGCCCGGGTGGGGACCATCGGCGCCGACGCACGGTACTACCTGGAGTGGAAGGATACCGCGCCCGTCGCCCGGGCCGAGGTTCAGGATGAGCTGAACCGGGAGCACCTCTCCAGCCAGGAGACCCTGGTCGCGGGGATGCTGCGGCCCGCGCACCTGCTCGACATCCTCCGGCACTTCACGCTCTTCCACACGGTGAGCGGGCGGACCGTGAAGATCGTTTGCCGCTACCAGCAGTTTCGCGCCGTGCACTACGCGGTGCATCGGCTGCTTCACGGTAAGACGAAGGTGGAGGACGGCGAGCACGATCGGCGCGGCGGGATCATCTGGCACACGCAGGGCTCGGGGAAGAGCCTCACGATGGTCTTCCTGGTGCGGAAGATGCGCTCCATCCCGGCGCTGCGGCGGTTCAAGATCGTCGTGGTCACCGACCGGAAGGACCTGGAGCGGCAGCTCTCCGAGACGGCCGAGCTGACCGGCGAGACCGTCGAGCGGGCGCGTCGGGTGCGGGAGGTGAAGACGCTGCTGCGCCGGGAAGGGCCGGGCATCGTCTTCGCGATGATCCAGAAGATGCAGGACCGCGACCTCGACGGGCTCGGCCCCGACGACGAGGTGGGCGACCTGGGCCTGCTGAACGACGACGAGGCCATCCTGGTGATGGTCGACGAGGCCCACCGCAGCCACGGCAGCGCCCTGCACGCCAACCTGCTCCAAGCGCTTCCGCACTGCGCCCGCATCGGCTTCACCGGGACGCCGATCATCATGGGCCAGAAGAAGCGCACGCACGCCATCTTCGGCGAGTTCATCGACCGCTACACCATCAAGGAAGCCGAGGAGGACGGCGCGACCGTGCCCATCCTCTACGAGGGGCGGACGGTCAAGGGCGCTGTGAAGGATGGGGGAGACCTCGACCAGCTCTTCGACGACCTCGTCGAGCGAGAGCAGAAGGAGCGGGACGGCAAGCCGGGGGACGTCGCCAAGCAGAAGGAGGCCATCAAGCGGAAGCACGGCACGCGCGGTGCGATCCTCGAGGCGAAGCAGCTCATCGAGCGGAAGGCGGGCGACATGCTGCGGCACTACGTCGAGCACATCCTGCCGAGCGGCCTCAAGGCGCAGGTCGTGGCCTATAGCCGGCGCGCGTCCGTGCGATACCAGGCCGCCTTCGAGGCGGCGCGGGACGCGCTGGTGGCCGAGGCCGAGCAGCTGGACGACGCGACGCGTGCGCTGGACGACGTGGCGCTGCAGGGGAGGCCGCGCACGGTGCAGGTCGCGGTGCGCGCCTGGCGGTCGCTCGAGGCGCTGAAGGCGCTCGAGTTCGCGGCGATCATCTCGCCCGACAACAACGATCCGCCCGGGTGGAGAGAGTGGAGCGACGCGGCGAAGATCGAGAGCCGCATCGCGCGCTTCAAGAAGCCGCTGCCTGACCCAGAGGCCGGGGGTGACGATGGCGGCGACCCGCTGGCGTTCCTCATCGTGAAGTCGATGCTGCTGACGGGCTTCGACGCGCCCATCGAGGGGGTGATGTACCTGGACCGGCCGATCCGCGAGGCGGAGCTGCTGCAGGCCATCGCCCGCGTGAACCGAACTGGGCACGGCAAGACGGCCGGAATCCTCGTCGACTACTACGGCGTCGCGAACCATCTCACGGAGGCCCTGTCGGCCTACAGCGCCGAGGACATCGACGGGGCGTTGGAGAGCCTGGCCGACGAGATCCCCAAGCTGCGCGACCGTCACGCCCGCGTGGTCGGTCTCTTCCAGAGCCGCGATGTGGACCCGGTGGAGGACGGGGAACCCGCCGTCCGGCTGCTGGAGGACGAGCGGCTCCGGGCCGAGTTCAAGGTGAAGCTCAAGCAGTTCCTGGCGACGCTCGATCTGGTGCTGCCCCGGCCGGAGGCGCTGCCGTTCATCCGGGACGCGCAGGCGCTCGGCGACGTCTACGACCGGGCCCGTAGGCGATACCGCACCGACGACCTCCCGCTGCTGGGCAAGGCGATCGGGCGGAAGGTCCAGCGGCTCATCGACCAGCACCTCATCTCGCTGGGGATCGACCCGAAGATACCGCCCATCGCGATCACGGACGCCGACTTCGGTGAGCACGTCGGGCGCCAGACGTCCAACCGGGCGAAGGCGTCGGAGATGGAGCACGCGATCCGGAGCCACATCCGAAAGAAGCTCGACGAGGACCCCGTCTACTACCAGGGGCTGGCCGAGCGCTTGGAGGAGCTCTTGAAGAAGTTCGGCGACGACTGGAAGAAGCTCGCGGAGGCCCTGGCGGGGCTGGTGGACGAGGTGCAAGAGGGGCGGAAGGAAGACGAGGGCCTCGGGCTCGAGCTGAAGCTGCACGCCCCCTTCTTCGACGTGCTCAAGCAGGAGCGCGAGAAGGAGGCGCCGGTCGCGGGGGACGACGCGCGCTGGTTGGCGGAGCTGGCCGTGGATCTGGTCGAGCGCGTGATCCGCCCGGCCGTACAGGTCGTCGGGTTCTGGAGCAACGCGCCCCGGCAGGAGGAGCTGCGCGGGCAGGTCTTCATGTTCCTCGACGAGAACGAGATCGTGCCCTTCGACCGCGCCGACCCCGTGGCCGACCGGCTCATGGAGTTGGCGAAGGCCAACGACTACAAGCTGCAGCAGGAGAGCTGAGCATGGGTACCCTCACGGTGGGCGATCTGGAGTTCGAGGTGCGACGCAGCGCGCGGCGCCGGACCGTCCAGATCACCGTCGACCGTGGGGGGGAGCTGGTTCTCGCGGCGCCGCACGACTGCCCCGTCTCGACGATGGAGAACTTCGTCCAGGAGAAGCGCTCCTGGATCTACACCAAGCTCGCCGAGAAGGAGGCTCTGTGGGCCGAGGCCCCGCGGAAGCAGTACGTGTCCGGGGAGGGATTCCCCTATCTCGGCCGTAGCTATCGACTCCTGCTCGTCCGGAAGCAGAACGCGCCCCTCAAGCTCGAGCACGGTCGCTTCAAGATGCGCCGTGACGTCGCCTCCGCCGGTCGCGAGCACATGGTCCGCTGGTACACGCACCACGCCGTGCCGTGGCTCGAGAAGCGGGTTCGAGGCTGGCAGCGTCGGGTGGGCGCGGAGCCTGCCGAGGTGCTGGTGCAAGACCTCGGGTACCGCTGGGGGTCGTGCGGTAGGGGCGACCGCCTGTACTTCCACTGGCGCACCATCCTCCTCCCGCCCCGCATCGTCGACTACATCGTCGCGCACGAGCTGGTGCACCTCCACGAACCCCACCACACCCCGGAGTTCTGGACGCGGTTGGAGCGGGTCATGCCCGACTACGCCAGCCGCAAGCGCTGGCTCGCCGAGAACGGCGCTCAGCTCCCGCGCCTCTGAACGGCCCTGCGCCTCGACCGACGTCACCGGTATCGCTGAGCAGGGATGTCAGCTGCGTTGCACCGGAGCGGATCCGGACCGAGGACGTCAGCTCGACCAGCACCAAGGCCCCCCGCGAGCTCCCCAGTCATACCCGCAAGGTAGCCCGAAGGCACAGGAGACCCCTACGGACCCTGCGCGGGCCAGTATCCAAACTCGTCGTCCGTGTGCTTCTGTCGGAGCGACCGGTAGGACCAGAGACGCCTCTCCATCTGACAGGAGCTACTTGAAGCTAGCAGACCGCGACGGGAACCGCTCCTCCCGCCGCCGATACCCGAAAACACACCCTTTCTGCTTGGGCCTGCAGCGGCGAAGCCGCGCATTCGGGCCCGGGCACACAGCCTGGAGTATCCGTATCGCTTTGGGCTTATAGTGCCCCTTGATGTAGTCGGTCATCTTGCGCCCGCTGAGGGGATCGTCCGGAAGAGGGCCCCCGATCCAATCGCGCTCGTGAAAGGACCGGACCTTCGGATCGTTCTGGAAGGGGGTCAGATTCACCGTTCGGACCGCTTCACGGAGCCGGGTGGCGAGGTACTCGAGAGTGGCCTGCTCGCGCCCGTCGCAGTCGCCCTCTGCGTACGGTGCGATCCTGCGCACCGCCTCTGGGCTCACGAGCCAGTGGTTGGCTGGATCGGGGCTCAGCAGTAGGTGTGCGTGGAGCGTGCGAAACCGCTTTCCTGGGGCCACGACGCCTGCACCCAGCACGTGCCATCGGCTCTCGCCGGCGATCCAGTCGAGAAAGCGAAGGATCGCCTTCTCGAGGCGAGCGCCACGTTCGTCGGTCCATTCGTGGATGCAAGCGACGTGGGCGTCGTACCGCCAAAACGGTGGCAGGAGGGGATCCGCGCCTCCCCAGACCTGCATCTCGTCTTCGGTTGGCTTGGACGTCAGCAGGTGGCGCTGGCGACTTGGCTCCCACTTCTCGTTCCGCCAACGGGTCAGGAGGTCGAGACCGTCTTCATCATCCGTCGCGCTTCGTGCGCGCGAGGAGTAGGCTTCCATCATCACCTCTCGTGGCCGCCCGGGGTTTCAGACTGGGCGGCCACGAACAATCTAGCAGACGTGGTTTTTGCTACTGATGTGCTACCGAGCGTGGTTGTCGGATCCAAAGTGCAGTGTTTTCAGTATCCTATGAGTCGGATAACGCGGATTGAAAATCCGCGTGTCGTTGGTTCGATTCCGACTCTGGGCACCGCACCGGCCCCGCTTCTCGCGGGGCTTTTTCGTTCCGTCGCGCGCTTTGGGGGCGCCTCGGCTGTAGGCGTCGCCCTCGTCGTTCAGGCGCGCTTCATCGAGCCGGGGCTCGAACGGTGTGGGGTCTCGAGCTCTCGCGGGGAGCGGTCGAGCTCCTCTCCGGCTCGCGGCGGCGCGCGGCGGCTCGCGGGACGGTCCCGCGTGCTTCAGGTCCCGCAGAAGGTGCGGTAGCTGGCGAACGAGTCCGGGGGTGGGGCCTGCAGGGGGGCGAGCTCGGGGCGCTCTTCGTAGGGCGACCTCAGCGCGTCCAGGAGCCGGTCGAGGGGCCCCAGGTCGTTGGAGCTCACCGCCGCCTCGAGCGCCTCTTCCACGAGGTGGTTGCGCGGGATGACGGCGGGGTTGGCGCGCCTCATGCGATCGCGCGCTTCGGGGGGCGGCACGTCGCCGGGAGCGCGGCCGCAACGGGCGTCCCAGCGCTCCCGCCACGCGGCCCAGCCGCTGGTCCCCTCGAGGGCGGAAGGCAGGGGCGTCGCGCCGGAGAGCGCGCGGAAGGTGTCGGTGTAGTCGGCCGACGCCTCCTCCATGAGCTCGAGCAGCGAGGTCGCGAGCGCGAGGTCGTCTTCCTGCCGTCCGGGGAGCCCGAGCTTGTCCCGCATCATGTCGGTCCAGGCCTCGCCCATCCACCCCTGGAACCGCTCGAGCCGCTCCTGGGCCTTCTCGACCGCGCGCCCCTCGTCGGCGTCGATCAGAGGCAGCAGCGCCTCGGCGAGGCGGGCCAGGTTCCACTGCGCGATCCGCGGCTGGTTGCCGAACGCATAGCGCCCCCCGCGGTCGATCGAGCTGAACACCC
Source organism: uncultured bacterium (assembly GCA_937911525.1). Lineage (GTDB taxonomy): Bacteria > Planctomycetota > J058 > J058 > J058 > NORP233. The sequence continues at coordinate 3,753 of CALDQK010000100.1, read as the reverse complement.
GCGACGCGGCGTAGCGATCGATGAACGCACAGGGGCCGTAGTCGATGGTCTCGCCGGAGATCGTCATGTTGTCGGTGTTCATGACCCCGTGGACGAAGCCGATGCGCATCCAGGACGCGATGAGCGCCGCCTGACGCTTGGCGACCGCGTCCCACAGCGCGAGCGCCGGGCACGCGGCGTCCGCCAGGTCCGGATCGTGGCGCTCGATGGCGTACGTCAGGAGCGCTCGGAGCGGCTCGGGCTCGCCGAGGGCGGCCGCGAGCTGGAAGGTGCCCACGCGGAGGTGACTGGAGGCGACTCGGGTCAGCACCGCGCCGGGCAAGGGCTCCTCGCGCATGACCCGCTCACCGGTCCGCACGACCGCCAGGCTCCGGGTCGTGGGCACGCCCAGGCCCACCATCGCCTCGCTGATGATGTACTCGCGGAGCATGGGGCCGAGGGTGGCCTTCCCGTCTCCGCCCCGGGAGAAGGGAGTGCGCCCCGAGCCCTTGAGCTGAATGTCCACCCGCCGTCCGTCCGGGGTGAGGTGTTCGCCCAGGACGTGCGCGCGGCCGTCGCCGAGGACGGTGAAGCCGCCGAACTGGTGCCCGGCGTAGGCCTGGGAGAAGGGCTTCGAGCCCTCGGCCAGGCTCCGACCCGAGAAGAGCGCGGCCTGCGCGTCGGGAGAGAGCTCTTCCAGGCGCAGGCCGAGCTCCCGCGCGAGGGAGACGTTGACGATCGTCAGCTCGGGCCGCGGCGCGGGCTCGGGCTCGCCGAGCCGGTAGAAGACCGACGGCAGCTCCGTGTATCGCGTGTCGAATCGGAATCCACCGCCCGTGATGAGGTCCGCCATCGCGAGGCAGCGTGGCGGAGTCGGGTGCACGGGTGCAACTCGCCCATGCAGGCCCGTCCAGGCCAGCTCGAGATGCCCGCGGTCGCGACGAGCTCGGCTGGCGGCGGCTGCGACGAGTGCCCCGCGGAGAGCGAGCCCGCACCCCGCGACGACGTCGATGGATCCCGCGCGTCGGAGTCCGGGGGCGCGACGCGTTCTTCCCGACACGGGGGCGCTCCGGTCGGCGACCCGATGTGAACTCGGAGGCGGGCGGTGTCCCGTTCTGGCACGGGCGTCGCCCGCTTCGGCGACCGAGCGCCGGCAGCTGGGGCTGGCACGTTCGTCGCAGTGACGGGGGGTCATGCACTCCTCGGCCTCCGAACCGGAGGCGCGCGGCGTCGGTCGTGCGCTCTTGCTCTGTCTCGCCTTCGACGCCGTGCTCCTCGCGCCCCTCCTCCTCTTCACCTGAGCCGCCTGCTCGATCCGTCTGCGCGACCGCTCGCTCGGCCGTCCGCTCGAACCGTCCGCGCGACCGCTCGCTCGGCCGCCCGTCCGAGCGCATGGGCGAGCAGGAGAGCGGCGAGGTCGGCGCGCCGCTTTCGGGGGAGCTCGCCCGCCGCGATCGCGTATCCTGTCTTCGCGGAGGAGACGAGATGGACGAGGACGACAAGAAGGTCATCGTGATCGGTGGGATCATCGGCATCGCGCTGCTCCTCACCTGCGTCGGCATCATCGCCTTCGGCTTCCTCGCCGGCGCCTCGAGCTTCGGCTCCTGACGCGCCCGCGCAGCGGTTCGCCTCGGTGAGCGGGCCGCTCCGTCGGGGTGCCGCTTCGCGCGTGTCGTGCCGGGTGTCGTTCCGCGCAGCCGAGCCCTGCGCCCAGCACGGCGGACGGCGGGGCATCGGGCGGAGCGTCGAACCGAGCGGCTCCTCGCAGGCCGCGTCTCAGGCCCGCCGGTAGGGGCGGTGCCGGTAGTACTTCGGGGACGAGTCGAGGCGCAGGTGGAGCCAGGGCACGCCCCCGCCGGAGGTGCTCACCCAGAGCGTCCCGCGGCCCGCCTCGCGCCAGCGGCCGATCTCTTCGGCCACGCGCCGCCAGAGCTCATCCGCGAGCGCGTCGGGCGCGGCGCGCAGCCAGGCCACGAGGTGGCCGGCCTCGGCGTCGCTGCCGTCCCCGCGCGGCGTCGGGACGACGAGGGTCGCGTCGCCGCGGAGGTTGGGGAAGACGACGAGCGGGCCGCGAGCGCTCGCGAAGTGCTCGGCGAAGGCGGCCCTTCGGGCAGGACGCGGCGCGAGCGCGGGCGCCGGGAGGAGGGCGCACTCCCAGGGTGGGTCGTCGCCCGGTGGCCACGGGCGGCACTCCCAGTAGAGCGCCGCGTGCTCGGACGCGCCGTGAGCGCCTCCCGGAGGGCCGGGCCCTCGCCCGCGAGCCGCTCGCGCACCGCGCTCCAGGGCAGGACGCGCGCGCCGTCGCGGGCGCGGAGGAAGGGGCCGTCCGATTCGAGCTCGACCGTCATCCTGCCCAGCCTACGCCGGGTTCCCCGCGACGCGCGCCGTCTTCGCGACGGCGATGGCCCCAGCCGCGCGTCGGGATCCGCAAGTCGGCTTCCGGCGACGGAGCTCTCTCGCGTCAGTCCGCGCGCGGGTTGTCGATCAGGCAGCTCCCGTCCGGGCAGGTGTCCTCGACCACGCCCTCCGGCTGCAGGAACGTCACGATCTGCTCGATGACCGGCTCCATGAACCGGAGGTCGCCGTGCGCCGAGTTGTCCCCGCGCGGCTCCCGCGTGCCGATCTCCTGCGGCTCCACGTCGTCGAGGTGGTAGACGACGTAGGCGTTCGGCACGTCTCCGTCGACGAGCTCCACGCCCCAGGGTTCGTACACGCTCGAGCGGAGCGCCGGCAGCCCGATGGTGCGCGCGGCGATGTCGCTGTTCGCGTTGTTCACCTCGATGTCGTAGCGCGACGTCTGGTAGAGCACGCGCGGCGGCTCCCCGCCGACTCCCTCGAGGCGCTCCTCGATCACCCACGGCGCGAAGGTCGCCGGCTCGGCGAGGTCCCACATGCTCTGGCTCGAGAGCACGAGCCAGTCCCGATCGAGCTTGTTCGGGTACCAGAGGTCCATCACCGCCTCGAAGGGCCCGAAGTCGCGCGAGCGGCGCACCATGTGGCTGTAGCCGATGGCGCCGACCTGCAGCACGTAGGCGTCGATGTCCTCGCTCAGCGCGGCGATGGTCGCGCCCATGATGCCGCCCTGGCTGATGCCGTAGTAGTAGAGCGGCTCCTCGGCGCTCAGCGTGTCCTGGAGCTCGCCCTCCACGTCGACGCGCATCGCGTCGAGCTCGCGGCACGCCCCGCGGAACGCCTTGGGCAGGAGCAGCGAGTTCAGCGTGCCCTGCATGAGCCGCTCGCCGACCTGGTCGAAGTTCTCGAAGGTGGGGACGACGTTCGTCAGGATGTTCGCCGAGTCGCCGCCGAGCCCCCAGTAGGTCGTGCCGAAGACCACCATCCCGGCGCGCACGGCCACCTCCCGCGGCCCGCCGGAGCTCACCTGCCCGCTGCTCCCGAGCAGGCCGTGGCCGTACATCATCCCCGGCGCCGCGCCCCCGCCTTCGCGCACGCGCTCGACGACGCTGTTCGGGATGATCACCTCGAACTCGGCCTCGGCCGTGCCGTTGTAGGCGACGTCTCCGTCCGCGTCGCGGTTGGCGACGGCGCCCTCGAAGGCGGTCGTCATGTAGAGGGGCACGGTGAAGGTGCCGCGGACGCGGCGGAAGATGTCCTCGCGCGGGTTCTCGTCGACGTCCGTGACCGTGCAGGCGCCCGCGCCGTCCATGCCCTCCTCGAAGCGGCGCAGGCCGTCTTCGCGGATCGCGAGCATGTCGCGCCGCAGGCTCTCGCCGCTCGCCGTGTGGAACTCCCACGCGAGGAGTAGCTCGTCGCGCG
>CALDQK010000099.1 GCA_937911525.1 uncultured bacterium | reverse complement strand
GCTCGTGGGCGAGGGCGTCGGCCATGAAGGACGAGATCTCGAGCACGAGCAGCTCGGGCTCCTGGCGCAGCGCCTCCAGCAGCGGCCGCTCGTTGTTGCCCGCCACCAGGACCCGCCGCTCACCCGCAGCGAGCATCGCCCCGCACAGGCTGGCCGTCGTCGTCTTGCCCTTGGAGCCGGTCACGGCCACGTAGGGCACGTCCACCAGGGCCAAGCCCAGCCCGATCTCGGTCGTCCAGGGCACCTCGGCCTGCGCCAGGCGGGTGAGCCACTCGTTGCGAGGTGGGATCGCGGGGCTCTTGATCACGAGCTCCGCCCCGAGCAGGTCCTCCTCGCGGTGCGGCGCCCCGAAGTGGTAGCGCAGGTCCAGGTCCGCCAGCGCCTCGAGAGAGGGCGCCAGCTTCTCCTTGGACTTGGCGTCGATCACGGTCACCTCGGCGCCGGCCTCGGCCAGGAAACGCGCGACCGCGACCCCGCCGCCAAACAGGCCCAGACCCCACACCGTGACCCGCTTGCCGGCCAGCTCCCGCACACTCATTGAGTGCCCTCGCGTCGCTCGAAGTCCTGCGCCTGCTCGGCGACCTCCGCCGCCGGAGGCGCCTCCCCGCGCCGCTCGAGGCGCAGGGTCACGTGGTGCTCGTCCCGGATCGTGCCCGGCCAGAGCAGGTCGGTGACCAGCCCCAGGGGGATCACCTGATACCAGGGCACGCAGAGCTCGACGTCGCGCCGCACGGGCCGATAGCCCGCGCAGCGCCCCGTGACCTGGCGCGTCCCGTAGAAGTCGAAGGGCACCCGCACGGGCTGGCCCTTGGCCGTCGTCCCCGCCAGGACCCCGTCCACGAAGACCTCGGTCCCCTCGGGCTCGCTCGCCACGACCAGCTCGCGCTCGACGCAGCCCGAGGCCAGCAAGAGGAGGGTGATCAGGACGCAACGCCACATGGGGCGCGAGGATACGCCCAAGGCGCGACAAGGCTGTCAAGGAGTGTCCGCCGGACCCAGACAGGCTCCAGCGCCTCAGAGGTCCTATACTCCAGCCCACCGGTGGGTTGGCAGAGCGGTCGAATGCACCGGTTTTGAAAACCGGCGTCCCTCACGGGACCGGGGGTTCAAATCCCTCACCCACCGTCAACGCGAGACGCCCGCTTCCTCCTGGGAAGCGGGCGTCTGCGTTCGGCCGGCCGGCGGCTACTTCTTGGCCGGAGCCGCCTCGGGGTCGAGGGCCATCACGCTCGCGCCCTTGAGCAAGTCGCCCTTGCGCTCGCCGTTGGAGACCATGCCGCCCAGGACGCGCAGGGAGCCGAGCAGCTCGGCCAGCTTGGCCTCGTTCTGCTTGGCGTTCTGCTCGCGCCACTCCTTCTGCTTCTGCCGGGCCGCCATGGCCTTCTCCTGGTAGGCCTCCGACTCCTTGCGGTAGGCGTCCATGGCCGCTTGCTGGCGCTTCATCGCCGCCTCGGGGTCCTCGCCCTCCTCCTGCTCCACGTTGGGGAAGCGGGGCCGGGGCGGGGCCTTCAGCTCGGGCGGGGTCGGCGCGGCCTGGGTCGCCAGGAGCTCGCCGTTGGCCAGGATCTGATCGATCAGGCCGCCCCAGTGGAAGTAGGCCAGGGCCGAGCCGCTGCTCTGGAGGTGCTTGCGCAGCCGCTGGAAGCGGGGCGACTCGGTCAGCTTGCTCTCGCCCTTCATCGCCAGGCTGAGGGCGTGCTCCGAGCTGGCGACGCGGAACACCCCGTCCGCGAAGCTGAAGCAGGGGCTGATCCCCTCGCCCATGGGGCCGCGCTGGCGCTCGAGCTCCGGGGCCAGCTGGAGCCGGTAGGCCGGCTTGCCGCCGATCTCCGCCTTGACCAGGCTGAAGGGAGCGCTCGCCTTGGGGGCGCCCTCGGGCGCCTCGCCCAGCTCGACCTCGAGGGGCTTGGCCTCGGCCGGCAGCTCGCACTTGGGGTTGAGCGCGATCGGCTCGTAGCTGTGCACGATCTGACCCGCCTGGGTGGTGGCGTAGTGCACGCCGACCCCGTTGGGCGGGGACGCGATCGCCATCCACTTGGCGGTCGGCTCGTCCTCCGAGCGCTGCATTTCGAGGCGATAGCCGCCCTCGAGCCGCCCGCTCGCGACGCTCCAGTCGAGCAGGTCGAACTGCGCCATGTCCATCATGGAGCGCGCGTAGTCCTGCTTGCCGTTCTCGTCGCTGTCGTTGCTGCGGAACAAGTCCTGCGCGCTGTGGAGCGTCAGCAGCGAGTCCTTGACCCGCTCGCTCGCGCGCATCGCCTCGAGCTCGACCGAGCGCCCGATCATGAACTTCACGAAGCTGACCAGCTTGGGCTCGAGCTCCTCGCTCTCGTAGGTCATGAAGGCCAGCGCCGCCGGGACCGCGATCATCTGCGCCGCTTGCTCCTTGGGCGCCCCCTTGGGCACGAGCTTGGGCTGAGTCACGAGGCCCAGCCCGAAGGTCTTGCCGAGGTGGGGCAAGAGGTGCTTCTCGGGGTCCTGCGCCGCGAGATTGGCCTCGCCGAGCATGAACTCCTTGGCCTCGTCGGCCATCTCGTTGAGCTGCTTGCCCGCGGCCCCGCGCAGGCCCTCGACCGAGGCCTGCAGGTCCGCCTCGAAGGCCCCGCCCATGATCGTCTCCTTGGGCAAGAGGGCCAGGGTCTGGTCCTCGAGCTTGGCGCCCTCGGGATAGAGGCCCTTCATGTAGGCCTCGATCATGTCGCTCATGCCGCCCTGGACGGTGTGGGCGCTGACCGAGGTCCAGTCGTCGGCCACGTCGAAGGTCAACAGCGCCTCGGACTTCTGCAGCTCCTGCAGCTGCTTCGTCAGCTCCGCCTCCTTGCCCTCGGAGTCCTGGCCCTCGGGCAGGGGGCCCGCCATGCGCTGCATGCCCTCCTGCATGGCGCCCATGTCGTAGTAGATCGCCACGTCCTGCTCGGCGGGGACCTCCTTCATGAGGCGCTGGAGCTTGCCCTCGCCAGGGCCGGCGCGGCCCGCCTTCAGGGCCGCCGCCAGGCGCTCCTTGCTCAGGCTCGCTACGAGATCGGCGCCCACCAGCGCCACGCACACCTCGGGCCCGCCCGGGGTCTTGAAGCCGTAGCCCTTGGTGCCCTCGAGCTCGAAGAGGGTCACCTCGACCTTCTCGGAGTGCGCCTCGCAAACGCCGAGGGCCACGTTGGCCAGGGCGCGCAGGGCCGGACGCAGGGTGATCAGGGCCGCGCCCTCCACGGGGGACTCACCCCGCTTCAGCTCGCCCTCGCGCATCTGCATGCCGAGGCTCCAGCGCTCGCCGAGCAGCTCGGGGGCCGCCAGGTCCAGCAGGGCCAGGGTCGTGCGGATCTCGAAGCGGGGGTCCTTGGCGAGGGCCTCTTGCATCGCCGGATCGGGAGGCAGCATGCCGTCCATACCCAGCTCGTTCGGCTTCTCGAGCTTCTTGCTCAGCCACTGCATGGCCTCGGTCGCGGCCAGCGTCTGCCAGCCCTTGCTCTGCAGGAAGCTCGAGAGCGACACGTGCGGGGTCTTGCACGAGGCGAAGAAGTGCGGGTTGGGCCCGGCGATCGCCTCGCCGTGGAGGGGCTCGCCCGGGACCTTGAACACCTCGTCGGCGCTGTGGCTCGCGCTGAGGGTCCACTCGTAGGTCCCGGCCTGGCCGAGGTGCAGGCCCGCCGCGAAGCCCGGCAGGTCCTGGGTCTCGGTGGCGAGGCGCGCCAGCTCCTTGCCCGTGAGGGTCTCCTCGAGCTTCTCGGCGCCGCGCTGACCGTCGGGGTCGTTCTTGGCGGCCGCCACGATCGCGGCGCGCACGCGCTCGCCGTCGCGCCAGAAGCCCGGATCGGCCCAGGCGTAGCCCACGAGCCCCTTCTGCTCCAGCTCGCTCGTCGCGCCCCAGCCCGGGTGGTCGCTCAGGCTCTCGCCCTTGCCCACCGCCACGTCGATGAAGTTCGCCACCGGCTCGCGCGAGGTGGCCGCGATCAGGAGGTCGTCGACCTGGCTGTAGAAGGCGTGGCGGGGGTTCCCCGGCTCGATCGGGCGCGCCACGATCTGATAGCCCTGGTAGTCCTCGACCTTGCCGTCCTCGCCCTTGAGCTGGGCGCTGAGCTTGGTCCACACCTCGCGCCACTTGCCGCCGGTGGCCAGGTCCTTGGCCAGGCCGACCACGTCCATGCGAGTCACGAAGTAGCCAGCCGGAACGCCTTCCTTGGGCGCGGTCAAGCCGAGCGCGACGCCCTGCCCGAACACGCGCATGAAGGTCTGCTCGTTCAGCTCCAGCCCCAGCTCGTGGACGTGGCGCAGAGGGCCCTTGCCCTCCTTGGCCAGCGCGCGCAGCTCCTCGATCCGCTTGGCGATCTCCTCCTTGCTGCGGCTGCGCTCGAAGTCAGCGTGGCTCTCGGACGTGCGGAAGCGCTCCAGGGCCCCGGCCAGATCCGGCGCCTCGACGTAGAGCACCGTCGAGCGGGGCGCTTGCAGGGCCAGCGGGCGTGAGCCGCTCCCCACGTTGAGCAGCAGCGCCGCGCCGAGCGCGAAGGTAGACATGACGACGATTAGGCCGGCGAGTGCCGCACGGACCTTCATACACAACTCCAAATGCACACAGTGAGGGGCTCAGGGCGATCTGCCCGCGGAGCCAAAGTCCGCTCCCGATCCGAAGCGACGTGCGCACTCTATGAGTCGAGTGCACTCGAACCACTACAAAGCCCTGACTTCCCTGCAAGCCCTTGCGAGGGGTCGTAGGCTGGCCGCATGCCCGACCCCTACCAGGCGCCCGACCAGCTCGATCCCCAGGTCCTCGACGCGATCGTCCAGCGCCTGGAGGAGCGCGGGGAGAACGCGCGCTTCCAGGCCATGATCGCGGCCTATCTGGCCGAGATCCCCCCAGACCGTCCCCTGAGCGTGCTCGACCTCGGCTGCGGCACCGGGGTCGTCACGCGCCGACTCAGCGAGCACCTCCACCCCGAGGCCGAGGTCCACGGGCTCGACGTCAGCGAGCGCTTCCTCGCCGAGGCCCGCCGGCTCGCGCCGGAGTCGCGTATCCAGTGGCGCCTGAGCTCGGGGACCGAGCTGCCCTATCCAGACGCCAGCTTCGACTGGGTCGTGCTCCACACGGTCCTCAGCCACCTGCCTGACCCCCTCGCCACCCTGCGCGAGGTGCGGCGAACCCTCCGAGCGGGGGGGCGCGCGGTGCTCTTCGACGCCGACTACGCCTCGACGACCTTCGCCTACCCCGACCTGGCGCTGATGCGCGAGACCGACTTCCGCCTCCTCGCCGCCGTCGCCGCCAACCTCGACGTGTGCCGCCAGCTCCCCCGCTATCTGGCCGAGGCCGGCCTCTCCCTCGACCGCCACGTCGGCGACGTCCTCTCGGAAGCCGGCCGGGGGGACTACTACCTCTCGAGCGTCCAGGGCTTCGCCAAGCTGATCCCCGCGCTGGGGATCCTCTCCGCCGAAGAAGGGCGCGCCTGGGTCGAGCACATGCTCGCGGCCCACGAAGCGGGGACCTTCTTCGCCTCCTGCACCTATTACACCTTCTACGCCTCGCGGCCCTCGACCTAAGCGCTGACAGGAGAAGGCCCTTCCGACCGCAGCCGGAAGGCGCAAGGACCTTCACACCTTGCTTGCGCGCCTCCACCCCCTGGGTAGAATGCGCGCACAGGAGAGATGGCAGAGTGGTCGAATGCAACGGCTTGCTAAGCCGTCGAGGTGGGTTTAGCCGGCTCCGGGGGGTCGAATCCCCC
>CALDQK010000098.1 GCA_937911525.1 uncultured bacterium | reverse complement strand
GGGACCAGCCCGGCCAGCGCGCTCAGCCCGCGCGAGTCGCCGACCCCGTCCGCGCCTCGGCCGCGGCCGAGCGCGAGCTCGCCCGCGCCGAGCCCGACCCAGGGCGCCGCGCCCGCTCCAGCACCGAGCGACTCCCCGCGGCCTGCTCCGTCCCCCTCGCCGGAGCCCTCGCGCTCACCGGAGCCCGCGCCCTCGCGGGAGCCTGCGCCTTCGCCCTCCCCGCAGCCCTCGGCTTCGCCTGCGCCCTCGCCCAGCGCGCAGCCCTCGCCTGCGGCCAGCCCCGAGCCGGTCGAGCTCGACCGCGGGCGCGGGGACCCCGAGGAGTTCCCCCTCCTCGCCAAGCAGTCGCGCAAGAGCTGGCTGGAGCGCGCCTTCTTCCTCAACGAGCTGGCCGAGGACCGCCCCCACCCGCGGGGGGTGCGAGCGCTGCGCTTCGGGCTCCACGATCGCCAGCCCCTCAACCGGGCCTTCGCCCTGCGTGGGCTGCTGCGGACCCCGGCGGACATGCTGCGGGCCTACGGCAGCCAGGGGCTCTTCGAGCAGCTGCTCGAGCTGCTCGAAGAGCGCGAGCCCTACCCCCATCAGGGCGTGCGGACCCTGCTCGCGCGCCTGGCCGGCGACGAGCAGGCCCGCAGCGAGAAGGACTGGAAGGCCTGGTGGGACGAGCAGGGCCGGGCGAGCTTCGAGCAGGCCGCGCGCGAGCCGCCGCCGCCGCCTCCCCCGGCCGCTGGCCAGTCCAGCGAGGAGCCGCTCAAGACCCAGGTCCGCGAGCAGCGGATCCGCCGCTTCACCTCCGAGCTGCGCAAGAACGGGGTCGACCTCTACTTCGTGGTCGACGTCACGATGAGCATGACCGAGGAGCTCGACCGCATGCGGCGGCAGGTCAAGGAGATCACCTCCTTCATGTCGCTGCTCCTGCCCAAGGGAAAGGTCCGCCTCGGCTACGTGACCTACGGCGACGACGTGGTCAAGCGAGTGCCCCTGACCGACAAGCTGCCTCGCTTCGCGCGGGCGGTCGAGCAGATCGAGATCTTCAACGACCCCAACGACCGGACCATCGAGGAGGGGGTCAGCAAGGCGCTCGAGGACGCTCTGGCCGGTGACAACCGGGCCCGCTGGAGCCGCAAGGGCCTCAAGACCTTGCTGCTGCTCGGCGACGCGCCATCGCTCCAGCCCAAGCGCTGCCGCGAGCTGGCCGAGCAGGCCAAGTCGCTGGGGATCACGCTCAACGCGCTGATCGCGCCTTGCCCGCCCAAGTACAAGCACAAGCCGGCGGAGCCCGAGTTCGTCGAGCTGGCCAAGCTCGGGGGCGGCGAAGCGGCGAAGCTCGGCAGCCCCGAGGAGCTGATCACCCAGATCATCTCGCTCGCCTTCGGCGGCCAGGAGCGAGACCTCCGCCGCTTCGTGCGGGCCTACCGCGACGTCACTCGCTAGCCTTTCGCGGCCCGGCAACGCCCTAAGTCGTGACGTTCCGTGCAAAGGGAACGAAAAGGTGTCCAGCCCTTCCATGATCCGCGTGCCGGGACGCAACTGAACCCGGATCGCAGTTAATCCCTTTTGTTTCGGGTGGCACCACAGGTGCGCTACAGCGAAATGAAAAGGGAGCGACTCGTGAATCGTCTCATTCCACTCACCGCAGCCGCGTTGCTCGCGACGAGCACCATGGCCCTCGCCGACCCGGCGGGCCGGCAGTCGCTCGAGGCAGTCCTGCGGAACCACGCCACCGAGGGCCCCTTGCGGGTGCTGCACGCCCTGGGCGAGCGCGACGCCACCGTCGACAGCGGCGAGATCGTCCTGGCCTTGGCTCGCAGCGCTCCCCCCAACGCGATCCGACGCATGTTCTCAGGGGCTACCTACCTGCGCGCCCAGGCGGGCAGCGTGACGCTCCTGCGCCGGACCAGCGCTGAGGTCCCCCTCAGCGGGGGCGACATGCTCGTCCTCTCGACGCGAATCAACTACTCGATCTCGGGCTACGACCTGACCGACCTCTCGGGCCTCATGATCAAGCGCAACGGCCAGATCCGCAGCGCGACCACCCTCCGCGGCGCGGCTGGCGCGGCCGGGCGGCTGAGCGGCTCGACCCTCAGCGCGAGCACTCCGACCGGGGCGACCGCGACCGCGACGCCGCCCCCCCTCCGGCGGGGCGACCGCGGCGACGGCGTGAAGGCGCTCCAGGCGGCGCTGCGGCGTCGCGGCCACCGGATCAGCGCCGACGGGATCTTCGGCGCCGCGACCGAGAACGCGCTCCGCGCCTTCCAGTCGGCGAGCAACCTGCCCGTGACCGGCAGCGCCGACGCGCGCACGGTCGAGGAGCTGGTCCGCCCGGGCTCTCTGTCGCGAGGCTCCAGCGGCGAGGACGTGCGCCTCCTCCAGCAGCAGCTCAACATCGACCGCCGCGCCCGCGGCCTGGCGGCGATCAAGCAGGACGGCAAGTTCGGTCCGGGCACCGAGGCGGCGCTGCGCGACTTCCAGCGCTCGCGCAGCCTCCCCCAGAGCGGCCAGCTCGACTACGCGACCTACTCCGCGCTCCAGCAGGCTCGCCCCCGCGGGACCCAGGGCAGCCCCCTGCTCCAGCGCGGCGACCGGAGCAACTCGGTCAAGTCGCTCCAGTACCTGCTCAACCGCTACCGCCAGGCCAAGGGCCTACCTCGCCTCGAGAGCGACGGGAACTTCGGGCCCAACACCGAGGCCGCCCTGCGCGCCTTCCAGCGCGAGAAGGGCCTGCCGGCCCACGGGATCGCGGACGCCCGCAGCTGGACCTTGCTCCGCCAGGCCCCGACGCCGAGCACCCCGACCGCTCCGGCGCCGACCAACCCCACCACGCCCGCGCCGACCCAGCCGACCACGCCGGCGCCGACCAACCCCACGCCCCAGCCCGTGGTGCTCGCCCGCGGCTCGCGCGGTGACGACGTCCGCGTGCTCCAGCGCCGGATCAACCGCCACCGCGAGGCCCTCGGCCTCTCGCGGATCGGCGAGGACGGGATCTTCGGCGCTGGCACCGAGGCCGCCCTGCGCGACTTCCAGCGCCGCAAGGGCCTGCCCGTCACGGGCCGGACCGACATGAGCACGGTCACCCAGCTCAACGACGAGCCCCCCGCCCCGCGCCCGACGACCCCCACCGCTCCGACCCCCACCGACGGCAGCCTGCGCGGGGTGAAGGTCGCGCTCGACTCGGGCCACGGCGTGACCGGCAGCGGCGCCTTCGACCCGGGCGCGGTGAACCGCTCGACCGGGCTGACCGAGTATCAGCTCAACCTCGAGGTCGCGCAGCGCGTGCGTCAGCTGCTGCGGGCCCGCGGCGCCACCGTCTCGCTGAACGCCTACCCGCGCGGCTCGTCTCGGCGCAGCCTCTACCGCAAGGGCCAGGTGGCGGCGGGCCACCACATCTTCGTCTCGATCCACCACAACGCCTACAACCGCAGCGCCCAGGGCTCGGTCACCTTGACCCACTCGCGGACCACTCGCAGCTCGACCCAGCTGGCTCAGGCGATTCAGCGCGAGCTGGTGAAGAAGCTCTGGAACGGCGCGCGGCGCTTCGACCGCGGCGTACGCAAGCAGGGCCTCGGCGTCCTGCGCGGCGCGCACAGCAAGGTCAACACCGCGGTGCTCGTGGAGGGCTTCTTCCTCGACCCGGCGGGCGTGAACCGCGCCCAGGCCAACACCTGGGTCGAGCTCGAGGCGCAGGCGATCGCGCAGGGAATCGCGAACTACTGGCGCAGCCGCTAGCCCTCACCAGCGCCGAGAACCGAGAGGAGCTGTCGCAAGAGCGACAGCTCCCTCTCTATCGAGACAATGAACGGTGAAAACTAGAAAACTGGAAGAAGGCAGCTCCGCTGAGCAGCCACCGCGCTTTCCAGTTTTCGAGTTTTCCCCGTTCCATCTCAGGAACGCGAGGGAGCTTTCGCTGGTTGCGACAGCTCCTTCTCTTTCGGGCACGGGACACGATCGAGTTAGTTCTTCGGGGCCAGGCGCGACATCAGCGACTCTTCCCCCAGGAGCTCCTCGACCTCGACCTCGTCGGCCGCCTTTCCGTGCTCGAGGTCGAGCAGGCCCAGGTGCGCGTAGTGCGGCCGCATGCGCTCGCTGAGCAGGCCGATCCGCTTCAGGTTGGGAATGATCCGCCGGAAGAGGGTGTGCCGGAAGCGCGCCATGAACTTGCTGCCCAGGATCAAGGTGTCCCACTCGCGCAGGCTCATGGAGTGCGCGTAGTACTCCTCGTAGAACTCGTGCGCCAGGAAGCGGTTCCTCGCCATCAGGCACACCTCGTAGGCCCAGTCCTCGCGCTCGCGCAGCTCGACCGGCGAGAGCTCGCGGTAGAGCTCTTGCAGCGCCACGACCCCGAAGTGGACGTGGCGCGCTTCGTCGGTGATCACGCGCCGGAGCAGCTCGCGCAGGAGGGGCTCCTCGGTGGCGCCGCGCATCGTGCCGAAGGCTCCCAGCGCCAGGCCCTCGATCAGGATCTGCATGCCGAGGAACTTGAGGTCCCAGCGCTCGTCGTTGATCACCGCGTCGAGGACGACGAACAGGTTGTCGTTGATCTGGTAGCGCTTCTCCAGCTTCTCGTCGAGGTAGCGCAGGAAGACCTCGACGTGCCGGCCCTCGTCCATGACCTGGGTCGAGCCGTAGAGCTTGCCGTCGATCCAGGGCACCGCCTCGGTCAGCTGGCAGGCCGCGAAGAGCGCGCCCTGCTCGCCGTGGAGGAACTGGCTGAGCATCCAGCTGAGCATGGCGGCGCGCTGCTCGCGCTGGCGGGCTTCGGGCAGCGAGCGGTAGCCGCGCAGCTCGCTGAGGGGGAGCTCGTCCTCGCTGAAGAGCTCGATCTCGGGGTTCTGCGGGTCGACCTGGGTCGACCAGTCGAGGTCGCGGTCGGGGTCCCACTGGCCCTTGCGGGCGGCCTGGGTCAGGCGCGCGAGCTGCGGGCGATCGCGCGGGCAGGACCAGTTGAAGGTCGTCGTCGCGCCGTGGCGCATGCTGGTCGCGTCGCTGGCCTTGCCTTGCTTGAGGAAGAGCCCGCGCAAGACCGGCCCCGCCAGCGCCTTGGCGACGCGCGGGTTGAACGTGTGCCCGCGCGGGTCGAAGGCTGGCGCGTGCTCGAGGGCGTTGCTGAGTAAGGGCGGGACGCTGGGGCGGAGGCGGGGCAGCTCAGGGAGTCGCATCTCGAGGCTCCTCTCGCAGGAGAAGGGTGCGGGCAAGGTGAGGGAGCGAGCGCGTGTTGCCCCACACGGGCAGCTCGAGCTCTCCGCTGGCGGCGCGGACCAGGCCGGCCGTCGCGATCGTGACCAGGGCTTCGCGGACCTCGATCCCCTCCCGCAGCTCGGGGGCGGCGCGGAAGAAGGCCTCGATCCGACCGAGGAGGGGCACGAGCTCCTCCAGGATTCGCTCGCGGCCGGGGCCCTGGCCGTCGAGGAGCTCACGCAGGATCAGCGGAGCGAAGGTGGGATGGCCCTCGAGGAAGGCCTGGTAGCCGACCACGACCGCCTCCAGGCGGACCGCGAAGCTGCCCTCCAGGGTGAAGGCCGCCGCGAGGGCCCGGTCGAGGTCGCTGAAGGCCGCGTGGACGACGGCCGCGTAGAGCTCGTCCTTGCTGGGGAAGTGGTAGAGGAGCGAGGGGCGGCGGATCCCGACGGCGCGCGCGATGTCGGCCAGGCGCGCGGGAGCGAAGCCGCGTTCGGCGAAGGCCTCGGCTGCTGCCCGCAGGATGCGGGCCTCGGTCGGCTCTGCGTTGGGGTCCACTCGAGGTCTGGCCATACCCTAGAGGTATCTACCCGCGAGTAGGGGGTCAAGGCCCCTCTGCTCAACCCTTTTGACGGCAGCTGCTTAAGAAAGCCGGAAACCATCCGTCAAGAGAGCCTCTTACTTGACGAACCGGGGAGGGAATGAGCCCTCCACACCATTGCGCGGGGGACACCATGATTCGACTGAAGATCGCCTCTCTCTTCCTGGCCATCGCCTTCGTGGCCGCGAGCTGCAACGGCTGCGCTGCCTTCATTGACGCGGGCTTCCGCGAGCTCGACGACCACGGCGACAACGCCCGCTACGAGCACAAGAGCTACCTCGCTCACGTCGCCGACTCCTGGCTCGAGGACGACGACGACGACTGCCGCAGCTCCACGACCACCGTGGTGGTCCACCACCACCGCCGCTAGATCCACCCCCTGTGCTGCGCGAGTCTCCCCCGCTCACCTGCCTTTCCCCTTTGGCAGGTGAGCGGGGGAGCTCCGTCTTTGTGGGGGAGCGGCGCGTCCCCAAACCCCTATCTCTGGGCTCGGGAATCGGTGGCGCGTTCGTGCTGCGGGACTTGGGGCCTGCCACGCCAGGGGACTCCGAGCGCAGGAACGCGCTCACCCTTCCCTCTGAGTGGTGAGAGCGCGGGCCCCTGACCCGCCCCACGCCCTCGGATTGGCGCTCAGCGCGGGTTTGTAGTTCAATGCGCGGCCGTCAGGAGGTCCGACCATGTCTTGGGACAGCTTCAAGCGCATCCGCTTTCGCAAGAAGAAGGAGATGCCCGGAGGTCTGTGGCTGCGCTGCCCCGACTGTGGGGCGATGGTCTACCGCGACGCGGTCCAGGACCTCCTCCAGGTCTGCCCCGAGTGCAACTACCACTTCGCCGTCTCGATCGAGGAGCGGATCGCCTACCTCCTCGACGACGACACCTGGGAGGAGGTCGAGACCGAGCTGACCTCCGACGACCCGCTCGGCTTCGTCGCGGTCAAGGCCTACAAGGATCGCCTGGCGCGAGCCAAGAAGGCGACCGGGCAGCAGAGCGCCTGCCGGATCGGCCGCGCCAAGATCGCCGGCCGTGACGTGATCTTCGGCGGAACCGACGCCCGCTTCCTGATGGGCAGCATGGGCTCGGTCGTGGGCGAGAAGTTCACGCGCGCCGTCGAGCTCGCCACCAAGGAGCGCAAGCCCTTCATCTTCGTGAGCGGCTCGGGCGGCGGGGCCCGCATGGACGAGGGCGTCCTCTCGCTGATGCAGATGGCCAAGACCTCGGCCGCGCTGGCGCGGATGGACGACGCGGGCGGGCTCTTCATCTCGATCCTGACGCACCCGACCATGGGCGGCTGCATGGCCTCCTTCGCGGCGCTGGGTGACATCACGATCGCCGAGCCCAAGGCCTTGCTCGGCTTCGCCGGGCCGACGGTCATCAAGAACACGATCCGCGCAGATCTGCCCGAGGGCTTCCAGCGGAGCGAGTTCCTGCTCGAGAAGGGCTTCCTCGACCTGATCGTGAACCGCGTCGATCAGCGCGAGACGCTGGCGCGCCTGCTCGAGCACTGCCAGATCCAGGCAGCCTCCTAGGCCGACCCGTTCACCAGCCTCGCTCCTCGCCTGGCGAGTTCGTTGGACCAGCACGGTCCTCGCACGCTCGGACTCGTGCAGGAGGAGTCCGCCTAGGCCTTCGGGCCTGGCGGCTGCCCGCCCCGCGGGGGCGGGCGCTGACCCTGTCGCTTGGCTCGCCCGCTCGCGCTCGGGCGGCCGGGAGCTACCGGCCGCTGACGACCGCTCGGCGTCGAGCGCTGGGCGGCGGCGGCTGAGGGCGAGGCTGGCCGCGGCGGGGCGGCTGAGGTCGTGCGCGTCGCGCCGGCAGCTTCGGCTCGCTCCAGCAGCGAGTCCATCTTGACCTGGCCCGCGCGCTTCCCGCCCGAGCCCAGGCTCGGCTGGGCGGCGCCTTCGCTCTGGCGGCCGCGCAGCGCCTCCTGCAGCCCCTCAGCGCGGCGGAGCAGGGCCTCCCGCTCGCGCTCGGCCTCCGAGGCGGCCCGCTCAGCGTCGGCCTGCGCCTGCGCGAGTTCGCGTCGGCTGCTGAGCAGATGGGCTTCGGCGCGCTGCAGCGCGCCCAGGAGCTCGTCGCGCTCCTTGCGCAGGCTGGCCAGCTCGTGTCGGTGCTGCTCGAGCTCGGATCCCCGCTGCTCGAGCTGCTTGCGCGCCGCCTCCAGGTCCTGGCCCAGGAGGTCGGCTCGCGACGCCCGCTCCTTGGCGTCGACGACCTCCTTGCGCGAGTCGCGCAGGATCTCCTCCAGGTCCTCCTGAAACTCCTCGAGGCGCGCGTTCTCCTCCTGGGCCCGGGTCAACGCGCGCACGCCTTCGCGGGTGCGGTTCTCGAAGGCGGTCAGCCGGCGCCGCGCGTCAGCGAGCTCTTGCTCGAGCTCGGCCACGCGCACGCGCAGCCCGCCGTCGGGGAGGACCCCGGCGATCGCCTGGCTGAGCTGCTCGCTCAGCTCGCGCTGCTTGTCGTGCAGCTCGCCGACCTCGACCAGGGTCGCCTGGAGGTCCTCGTCGAGCCGCGCGCGAGCGGCCTCGGCGGCGCCGACCTCGTCCTTCAGGCCGCGGAGGGCGGACTCGTGCTCGACCAGGGCCTGGCGCGCCTGAGCGCGCTCGGCCTCCAGGGCAGCCTCGAGCTGCTGGCGGGCCCTCGCCCCAGCGCTCAGGGCCTCGC
>CALDQK010000097.1 GCA_937911525.1 uncultured bacterium | reverse complement strand
GACCCTGCTCGTAGCCAGGAGGCGGACCCTGCTCGTAGCCAGGAGGCGGACCCTGCTCGTAGCCGCGGGGCGGACCCTGCTCGTAGCCAGGAGGCGGACCCTGCTCGTAGCCAGGAGGCGGACCCTGGTCGTATCCGCGGGGCGGACCCTGGTCGTATCCGCGGGGAGCAGAGCCTTGGCGAGTCGAGTGGGCGCTGGTGGGGGAGGGACCGCCGGAGGTGCGCGCCCCGCTCACCTCCGGCGGAGAGCTCCTCGCTCCCCGCCCGCGAGGCCCTGGCGGGCCGACGGCTTCGAGCGGCGCTCCGCTGAGCGCCTGCTCGAGGCGCTCGAGCCTTGCCAGCACTTCGCCCAGGGGCCGCAGCTCCCCGGCGCGCGCCAGGCGAACCAGGCACACCTCGAGCAGGACGCGCGGCTCGCGCGCGAGGCGCAGCTTCTGCTCGGCGTCGGCCAGGAGCGAGAGCCCCAGCAAGAGCGCCTCCGGGCTGAGGGCCTCCGCCAGCTGGATCAGGGGCGCGCGCTCGTAGGCGAAGTCGTCGAGGACGGGCGAGTCGGCCCCGCAGGTCTGCAGGTAGAGGGCCGCCCGCAGGGCGTCCATTAGCTCGTCGAGGAAGGTCGCGACCTGGCCCCCCTCCGAGATGTGCCCCGCGACCTCCGCCAGGAGGACGTCGGCCTTGCCCGCCGCGATCGCGCCGAGCAAGCGCTCGATCCGCTCGGAGGTGAACGCGCCGAGCAGGCGCGCCACGTCGGCGGTCCCGATCGCGCGCCCCTCGCCGGCCCCCAGGGTCACCACCTGGTCGAGCATCTTCTGAGCGTCGCGCATGGAGCCGCGGGCCCGCCTCGTGATCAGCGAGAGCGCGGCCGCGTCGATCTCGACGTGCTCGTCGCCGGCTATCTGGCCCAGGCGGCGCTCGACGTCCTCGCGGGTGGCGCGCCGGAAGTGGAACACCTGAGAGCGGGAGCGGATCGTGGTCGGGACCTTGTGCAGCTCGGTCGTGGCCAGCACGAAGCGGACGTGGCTGGGGGCCTCCTCGAAGGTCTTCAGCAGCGCGTCGAAGGCCTCGCGGGTCAGCTGGTGGACCTCGTCCAGGATGTAGACCTTGAAGGGGGCCGCCTGGGGGCGATAGAGGACGTTCTCACGGATCCGCCGCGCGTCCTCGATCTTGCGGTTGCTGGCGGCGTCGATCTCGATCACGTCGAGGGCTTCGCCCAGGTCGATGCTCTTGCAGGTCTCGCACACCAGGCAGGGCTCGCCGCCCTGCTGGTTGGGGCAGTCGAGGGCCTTGGCGAAGATCCGCGCCATCGAGGTCTTGCCGACGCCGTGCGAGCCGCTGAACAGGTAGACCGGCGCGGTCTGACCGCGAGACACCGCGCCCTTGAGGGCGTCGGCGATCGCCTCCTGACCGACGACCTCGGCGAAGGTGCGCGGTCGGTATTTGCGAGCGAACGCGAGATGGCTCATGAACCCTCCACGGGGGCGCCCACTCTACCGTCCCCCGCCCACGCTCCCCATCGCCGCCCTCTCCTGCGATGGGGAGGGCATGTGGAGAGCGCCCTCCCTGGTGGGGAGAGTTGGCTGGGAAACCAGTGGGAAAGGAGCAGAAGGAACTGGCGACGCTAGCCTTAGGCCGCGCCCGCCGCGCTAGTAGCTGCGGGGCTTCTTCTCGTCGTCGCGACGCTCGATCGCGGGGCGGATCGGGTCGACGTAGATCCCGCCGTGATAGACCTCGTTGGCGACCGTGAAGGGCAGCACGATCAGGTCGAGGCCGAAGCTGAAGGGGAGGTCGAGCGCGACCATGAGCAGGTCGCCCGCCGAGGCGTGATCCTCGCCGAACTGACCGATCGCGTAGCGGCACCCGCCGAGGGCCGCCGGGCCCTCCTCCTGCGCGTCGGCCTGGTTCATGGTCGCGCACGCCGGCATGCAGAGCAGCGCGGCCACGCCGAGGGCGCCGAGAGCAGAACGAAGACGGGGTCGAGCCATGAGATCCTCCGGCGCCACAAGTTACCCCAAGCGCCCCTGCTCTGCCACTGCGTCGCAGGGCCGTTGAAACTTCACCACGCAGCGCGTCAGAGCCGCCCCTGGGGAGATGACGCTCTGCGCCGTCCACTCCCTGACGCCGGCTAAGCCACCTGCAAAGCAAGCTTTAAAAACGTCCCGTCAACTCTCGAACGAAGCGGTTGGAATTCAACTCACACGGCGTTACTCTCCTGACAGGTCAACGCTGTGAACCACCTCTTCGATCCCTGCGAGCCTGTCAGCGCCCTCAGCCACCTGGTGGCCGCCCTGGTGGCCATCGCGCTGACCCCCCTCCTGCTGCGGCGCCACCGCGGGCACGCCAGTCACCAGGCCGCGGTCGGGATCTACTCGTTCTCGCTCGTGTTCCTGCTCGCCATGAGCGGGATCTATCACACGCAGTATCACGGCAACGTGGGGCGCACGACCTTCCAGCACTTCGACCACGCGGGGATCTGGCTGCTGATCGCGGGCTCCTTCACCCCACCCCACGTGATCCTGTTCCGCGGCCGCTGGCGCTGGCTGCCGCTCGTGATCGTGTGGACCGGCGCCTTGATCGGCATGAGCCTCAAGCTCTTCCTCCCGATCGATGCGATCCCCAAGCCGCTCAGCTTCTCGATGTACTTCGCCCTGGGGGGCTTCGGCGCCGTCTCGGGGATCAAGCTGATGCAGCGCTACGGCCTGGCCGTGGCCCGGGTGCTCCTCGCCTGCGGCGCGATCTACGGGATCGGCGCGGTGTTCTTCTTCGCGCTCCGACTCCCTGGCGAGATCGTGCCTGGCTTCGGCTACCACGAGCTGTGGCACCTCGCGGTCGTCGGCGGCGCCGCCTGCCACTGGATCTTCGTCTACCAGATCGGCGCGCTGGAGCCGATGCCGGAGCCGGTCCCGCTGCCCCTCCCCGTGGCGCCGCCGGTCACCCTGCCCTCGCCGGGCTTGGCGCCGGCTCCTGGGTTGGCGCGCGTCCAGTAGCGTCAGGCTCCAAAGCGCTCGATCAGGGGATCGGAGCCGGGATTCCCGTGCTAGGATCCCGCGCCTTACCCTATGAAGACGCTGATCTTGGGCACGAAGAACCGCGACAAGCTCCGCGAGATCCGCGAGATCTTGCTGGACGTCCCCCTCCGTTTGGAGCCCCTCCCCGAGGGCACGCCCACCTCACCGGAGGAGACGGGCACGATCGAGGGCAACGCGGTCCAGAAAGCCGTCAACTACGCGGAGCACGTCGGCACCTGGTGCCTGGCCGACGACACGGGCCTCGAGGTGGACGCCCTCGACGGCGCGCCCGGCGTGGACGCCGCGCTCTATGCGGGACCGGACGCCACCTACGCGGACAACCGCGACAAGCTCCTGGCCGCCCTCGAGGGCCAGGCCGTGCGGACGGCTCGCTTCCGCTGCGTGATGGCCCTGGCCAACCCCGCGGGCGAGGTGCTCGCCACCGCTGAGGGGACGCTCGAGGGCGAGATCACCACGAGCGCAGCGGGCGAAGGTGGCTTCGGCTACGACCCGATCTTCCGGCCCCTGGGCGAGACCAAGACCCTGGCCGAGATCAGCGCCGACGACAAGAACCGGCTCAGTCACCGCGGCGCTGCGCTGCGGGCGCTCGAGCCCCGGCTGCTGGAGCTGCTGTAGCGTGGACCTGGAGCGGATTCGTAACTTCTCGATCATCGCGCACATCGACCACGGCAAGTCGACCCTGGCCGATCGAATGCTCGAGATCACCGGCGTGGTCAGCCAGCGCGAGGCCAAGGACCAGCTGCTCGACGGCATGGAGCTCGAGCGCGAGCGCGGGATCACGATCAAGGCCGTCAACGTCACCCTGCCCTGGACCAAGGACGGGGTCGAGTACCAGCTGAACCTGATCGACACGCCGGGCCACGTCGACTTCAACTACGAGGTCAGCCGCAGCCTGGCCGCCTGCGAGGGCGCGCTCCTGCTCGTCGACGCCACCCAGGGCGTCGAGGCCCAGACCGTCGCCAACTGCTACCTGGCGGTCGAGGGCGACCTCGAGATCATTCCGGTCCTCAACAAGATCGACCTGCCCACCGCCGAGCCGGCGCGGATCGCGGAGGAGATCGAGGTCAGCCTCGGCCTCGACGCCGGCGACCCGCCCTGCGTCTCGGCCAAGACCGGTGAGGGCGTCAAGGAGCTGCTCGACGTGATCGTCGACCGGGTCCCCCCGCCCCAGGGCGACCGCGACGCGCCCCTGCGCGCGCTCGTGATCGACGCGATCTACGACGACTACCGGGGGATCGTGGTCTACGTGCGGATCGTGGACGGCGAGCTGACCGAGAAGAGCAAGGTCACGCTGATGTCCTCGGGCAAGACCTACGACGTCAACGAGGTGGGGATCTTCCAGCCGACCGAGAAGAAGACCGGCAGCCTGAGCGCGGGCGAGGTGGGCTACTTCTGGGGCGCGATCAAGACGCTCGAGGACATCAAGATCGGCGAGACGGTCACGCACTCCAAGGACACGGGCACGCCGGCCAGCGAGCCCTTGCCGGGCTACGAAGAGCCGCAGCCGATGGTCTATGCGGGTATCTACCCGAGCTACAACGCCGACCTGCCGATCCTGCGCAAGGCCCTCGACAAGCTGAAGCTCAACGACGCCAGCTTCACCTTCGAGCCCGAGAAGTCCGAGGCGCTCGGCTTCGGCTTCCGCTGCGGCTTCCTCGGCATGCTCCACATGGACGTCGTGCAGGAGCGCCTCGAGCGCGAGTCCAACGTCCAGATCGTGCAGACCGCGCCGAGCGTGAAGTACGAGGTGCTGACCACCGACGGCGAGACGCTGGTGATCAACTCACCCAGCCAGCTGCCCGAGCCGAACCATATCGACGAGATCCGCGAGCCGATCGTGCGGGCCTCGGTCGTGACCCCGCCCGAATACCTGGGCCTGGTCATGAAGTTCAACGAGGAGAAGCGGGGCACCTACGTGCGCCAGGAGCACATCAGCCCGCAGCGCGTGATCCTCGTCTACGACCTGCCCCTGGCCGAGATCGTGTTCGACTACTACGACAAGCTCAAGTCGGGCACCAAGGGCTACGCCACGCTCAGCTACGACGTGCTGGGCAACGTCAAGAGCGACCTGATCCGGCTCAACATCCTCGTCAACGCGACCCCCGTCGACGCGCTCTCGGCGATCTGCCACCGCAGCGAGGCCGAGAAGCGCGGGCGCGAGCTCTGCCAGCGCCTGCGGCGCGAGATCCCCCGCCACATGTTCGACGTGCCGATCCAGGCCGCGATCGGCAACCGCGTGGTCGCGCGCGAGACCGTCAAGGCCCTGCGCAAGGACGTGACGGCCAAGTGCTACGGCGGCGATATCACCCGGAAGCGCAAGCTGCTCGAGAAGCAGAAGGAGGGCAAGAAGCGGATGAAGCACGTCGGCAACGTCGAGATCCCGCAGAAGGCCTTCCTCGCGGTCCTCGGCGGGGACGACGGGAAGAAGAAGGGCAAGAAGTAGTGAGCAGCGAGGGCGCGCGCAAGCCCGTCGCCGAGCTGAGCGAAGAGGAGCTCGAGCAGATCCTCGCCGCGCGGGCCGAGCAGGAGGGCAAGGACGTCCTCGAGCTCGCCAAGTCGCTCGGCCCCGACTCGGCCTGCCCGGTGTGCGGCAACAAGGCCCTCGACAAGAAGTCCGTCCACGCCGCCCTGCGCCCCTTCGTCGCGCGCGACACGCTGGTGTGCGACACCTGCGAGTTCACCAGCGGCCCGCCGCCCAACGCCCTGGGCAAGTATCTGCTCGTGCCGCTGACCGCCGGCGGCTTCCTCTACGCCGGCATGCAGCTGATCTTCACCGCGCAGCGCCTGACCGAAGAGCGCGGCCAGATGATGACCTTCGTGCAGGGCTTCGCCTTGTTCGGGGTCGGGCTCTTCGTGTGGTACTCCGGCATGGGCGCCGCCAACCCCAAGCAGCGCCGGCAGCGGATCCTCAAGTACCGCCGCGCCTGGGAGGACGAGCAGGCCGGGGTCGCGGCCCCGGACACGACCAGCCTCCTGGGCGAAAACCTCGAGGCGGTCGTCGTCGCGATCATCCTGGCGCTGATCATTCGCCACTTCGTGATGGAGGCCTTCGTGATCCCGACGGGGTCCATGGCCCCCACGCTCCTCGGCGATCACTTCGACCTCGAGTGCGAGCGCTGCAAGCACCCCTTCCCGATCGCCAAGCGGGAATACGAGCTGACCCAGGGCGAGACCGAGACCCACGCCACGGCGACCTGTCCGGTGTGCGACTACACCTTCGAGCGCGACCTGACCCGCGCCGACATGCGCAGCGGGCACAAGATCCTCGTCAACAAGTTCATTTACCGCTTCCGCCCGCCGCGGCGCTACGAAGTGGTCGTGTTCAAGTTCCCCAACACGCCCTGGCGCAACTACATCAAGCGACTGGTCGGGCTCCCGGGCGAGACGATCACCGTCCGCAACGGCGACGTGTTCGCCAACGGCGAGCGGGCCCGCAAGCCCGACCACGTGATCGACTCGATCTGGATCCCCGTCCACGACGCGGCCTGGCGGCGGACCGGCGGCGAGCCCCGCTGGGACGTCGTGGCCGAGGACCTCCGCCCGGCCTGGCAGTTCGGCAAGGACGGGGCCGAGGACCTCGACGGGGCCTGGATGCGCTGCGACCCCGCCCAGGCCAAGCTGCCGGCGGGCCAGGAGACGGCCTGGGTCGGCTACCAGCACCGCAAAATGCACGCGGCCTACGCCTACAACCGCGAGGACAGCGCGCGCGGCCCGATCACCGGCGACCTGCGCGTGCGCGCCCGCGTCACCCCCGAGGCCGGCGCCGTGGTCCGGCTGGGGATCCTCGAGACGACCCGCCTCTACGACGAGGAGAACAACTCCCAGCGCGACGAGGAGCGCCTGGTCGCGGCCCGCTTCGAGGCGGGTCAGGGCGAGGCGACCTACGCGATCGAGGCCAACGGCGAGGTCGTGGCCCAGGTCAAGGGCCCCGCGCTGACGCCTGGCCTGCCGCACGAGCTGACCCTGGCCTACGCCGACGACCGGGCGCGCCTGCAGCTGGACGGAGAGACCCTCCTCGCCTGGGACGACCCCTTCGGTCCGGTCGAGCAGACCTACGACGTCCAGGTCCGCCTCGGCGCGGCCAAGGCGCCGGCGGTGTTCGAGCAGCTGCGAATCGACCGCGACGTCTACTACGTCCCCAGCCGCAGCAACGCCCAGTACGACCCCTCGATCCAGGCGATCGAGATCCCCCAGCGCAGCTACTTCGTGATGGGCGACAACAGCCCCAACTCGGAGGACGGGCGCAGCTGGGGCTTCGTGCGCGAAGGCCACATGATCGGGCGGGCCTTCCTCGTGTTCTGGCCGCCGACCCCCGAGCACCTGAGGCTGATCCGCTAGTGCTCACCGTCGCCGGACTCAAGAAGAGCTTCAAGAACCCCGTCGTGCAGGGGGTCGACCTCGAGGTCCGCCCCGGCGAGATCGTGGGCTTGCTCGGCCCCAACGGCGCGGGCAAGACGACCACCTTCCGCATGACCATGGGCATGATCCGCCCCGACGAGGGCAGCGTGCGCTTCCTCGGCGAGGAGGTCACCCACTGGCCGCTCTTCCGCCGCGCGCGCCTCGGCATGGGCTACCTGCCCCAGGAGCACTCGGTGTTCCGCGACCTGAGCGTCGAGGACAACCTGCGGGTGGTGCTCGATCGCCTCGGCTTCCGCGGGCGCGAGCGCCGCAGCCGCAGCGGCGCGCTGCTCGAGGAATACGGGCTGACCCACACCCGCAAGCAGCCGGCGCGCACGCTCTCGGGCGGTCAGAAGCGCCGGCTCGAGATCGCGCGCGCCCTGATCACGCAGCCCAAGCTGATGCTCTTCGACGAGCCCTTCGCGGGCGTGGACCCGATCGCGGTCGGCGACATTCAGGGGATCGTCTACGGCCTGCGCGAGAAGGGGATCGCGGTGTTCATCACCGACCACGACGCGCGCCAGATCCTCTCGACCTCGGACCGGGTCTACCTGATGAACGAAGGCCGGGTGGTGGTGAAGGGTCCGCCCCAGGCGATCCTCGACTCCGAGCTCGCCCGCCGGGTCTACCTCGGCGACAACTTCAAGCTCGACCTGAGCGACCACGTGCCCCAGGGCGCGCGCGCCGGCGAGCCGACTCCGACCGAAGCCGAGGCTGCGCTCGCCGAGGGGGAAGCGTGAGCGAGAAGGACAAGCCGCCGCCGGAGCTGATCGTCCCCGATCCGCTGATCGCGATGCGCGAGGCGGGCAAGTCGCCCGAGATCGCGGGCCTCTTGGCCTGGCTGATCCCAGGCGCCGGGCACTACTACGCCGGCCACAAGCTGAAGGGGATCGTCTCGGCGGTCCTGATCCTGGGCCTGTTCGTCGCGGGCGTCGGGATCTCCAAGGGCGAGTGCGTCTCGCTGCGCGAGCCCGACGGGCACAAGTTCGCGTTCATGGGCCAGATCGGCGCCGGCCT
>CALDQK010000096.1 GCA_937911525.1 uncultured bacterium | reverse complement strand
CGCCAATATGCCTTCCACGGTGCTCAGGTTTGACGTAGCGATCGTCCTCCGAGTCGATCACCCGGCGGTGCGAGCTCGGGAGCGCCACGCGCCCCTGGCTGTCTGCCTCGCGCGTCGTCCGGTTCTCGGCCGTGAAGAACTCCGGCTGGCGGAAGGGCGCGTGCCCGTCCTCGACGTCGGCGTATTCCGCCTCGTAGTCGTTGAGCACCTGCACGCTGAGCCGGTTGTCTTGCGCCCCGCCAGGGGCCTGGCGCAGCAAGCGGTGATAGCGGAGGCAGCGCGGGTCGAAGAAGCCCGTCCCCTCGCGCGAGGGGTAGGGGTGGCTGGTCGCGTCGTGCACCTCGCTCAGGACGCCGACCTGCGTCCCGAAGCGATCACCGAGCCCGTAGAAGTCCCCGCCCGTCGCGTCGACCGGCGCCCACAGGTGGGTCACGGCCACGGCGTCTCGCGGCGGCTGGTTGCGGCTCACGGCGAGAGCCCCTCCCGCGCGGCGGCGTCCGAGGGCTGTCCGCGCGGGACGCGCGGGCGGGTCCCGCGGCCGAGGGGGTCGAGGACCTCCGACGCGGCGCCCGTGTGGATCGTGGTCACGAAGCCCTTGCCGTTGGGGCGGAGCGCGATCTCGACGCCCGACACCACGCCGTCGCAGTTCACGGGCCAGGGGCGCGCGACCGAGTACTTCGCCGCCTCGACGCGCTCCGGTCGCTTGAACAGCGCCTCGGCGATCGTCTGGGCCGTCTCGTCGAGCGCCCCGCGGTTGCCCGCTCCCTCCAGGGGCACGAGCTCGACGAGGTCAGGCCGACTGACCGCGACCCCCTCCCCGGGCGGGACGTCGCTGAGGGCCACGGGGGCTGCCTGGCCGGGCGCCGCGCGGCGGAACGAGGCCGTGTAGTAGCTCTCTTGATCCGTGAGCGCGGCGGGGATCACGGACGCCCCCCTCTCTTGAGGTCCGCCAGTGACCGGGCGGGCAAGTCCGCGGTCGACCTTCGGGCGGAGGACGGCGCCGAACGAGACCAGGGGCGACTTGGGCACGAAGGTGCTCGCCTCGGCCACGGGGACCCCCTCCTCGGCCACGTGCCCACAGAGGTCGCTCGTGCGCACGATCCCGAGCTCCGCCGAGTAGACCCGCGCGCCGGGATCTGGGCGCCGCGGGAGGTTGCGCACGAAGACCGCGGTCTGCTCCTTGACGCGCGGCTTCGCCCCCGAGCGCGCGCGCGTCCGCTGGGCCTCGCGCTTGCGGTCGAGCGCGCGCAGCTCCTCCTTGACCCGCTCCCTCAGCTCGGCCGCGCGCTCCCGCGCCTCCTCGTCGGGGGTCTCGAAGACGTCACGGGACTCCGCGACCTTCTTCTCGAAGTCCGCCGCCTCCTTCGCCAGGTCGAAGAGGCTCTTCGAGACGCCGCCCTGCTCCTCGTCGAGCTTGAACAGCTCCTCCAGCAGTCCGCCGTACTGCCCTGCGAGCCCCGACGAGACCTCCGAGATCCGATCGAGGAGGCGCGCGCGGTCGAGCATGTGCTGGAACTGCTCGTAGGAGACGCCGTGGCCGCTCGCTCCCGTAGCAGCATAGAGGAGGCGGGGGCTGACGTACTTGTCCTGAAACGCGTAGAAGGCCTCGGACCCGCTCCAGGGGTCTGGCTTGGCGACCTTGCTGGCCTGGGCCTGGACCTGGCGCTTGAGGTCGCGGAGCTGCTTGCGGATCGCCGCGATCTTCTCGGCCTCGCGCGTCGGGGCCATGGCGCGGTGGACCGACGCGAAGCGGTAGGCGTCGACCCGCACTGGCAGCCGCTTCCCCGCCGCGGTCTCGGCGCGCGCGCGCAGCGGCAGGAGGTGGGCGTTGGGGCCCTTGTCCCGATAGGACCCCTGAGCCGGGCGCCCCTTCACAGCCTTCGGCGGGGGCACCTCCCGCTCGACGCCTGGGATCCGCCACAGGCGGTAGGCCTGCTCGCGCAGGAGCAGGACGACGCGCGGATCCAGCCCGACGGCGCTCTGGTAGGCCTGGGGCGCGAGCACGAACGCGTTCAGCCAGGCGATCCCGAACTTGCCCTTGGTCAGCTTGCGGACCGTCTCCTCGCTCAAGGGGATCGGCTCGTCGTCCACGACGAGCACCGGGTCGAGGTCGTCGAGGCGCGCGGTCGCGACGCGCAGCCCGCCGACGACGGTCACGAAGTCCGGAGGGTAGGTCGCCTCGACGCCGCGGGACTGCCCCGCGCCCTGCAGGTAGACGAGCAGCCCGCGCGGGAAGCCGTGCGAGTTGCCTGCGCCCTTCCCCTCCGGGGCGAATCCGACTTGGCCTTCTCCGCGCTCCCAGAGCGCGACCGAGCCGTCGAGGTTGAGGCAGAGGGGCTCAGCCCCGTGGTCCTGGCTTAGGCGAAGGAGCGCCGCCGCCGCGGGCGCGAAGCGCGGCAGCTCGGTCTCGGGGTGGACCTCGCCCCAGGCCTTCGGCGAGCGAGCGAGGCGCGGAGACAGGAACAGGCTGCCTGCGACCTCCTGCGCGATCTCGCCCAGGGCGAAGGGCGCTCCGTCCTCCTTCACGCTGTCCCGCGAGTAGTTGCCCTCCCCGTCCGTACGGTTGAAGGACCAGCGGCGCACGAACCCGCGCGCGTAGAAGTAGCGCGCGTCGACCAGCCGGGCCCGGACCACCGCCCGCGAGCCGTCCGCGTTCTGCTTGACGGTCTCGATCGACACGCAGAAGAGCGGGCCGACGACCACGGCGTACTCGTTCCCCTGGCGGTCCACCTCCGCGAGCACGAGGTCGCCCGCGAAGTCGAGCTGCCGCCGCTCGGGGAGCGGACGGGGCCGCCGCGGGGCGGCCCCGCGGATCGGGCTCAGGTCCGGCTGGCTCTGCGTGCGCAGGCGGAGCCGGCCTAGGTCGCCTGGGGCGGGCGTGTCGAAGCGAAAGCCGTGGGGGAAGTCGACCGCGAAGAGCAGCACCGAGCTCGTGTCGGCGCGCCAGCCGCGGGTCCGTCGGAATCTCACGTCACGACAAGGAAACCCCTGGTAGGTCGCGAGGGTCCCGCTCACAGATCAAAGTCCGTGAGCAAGTCCGCGGTGGTCTTCTGGACGCGCTTCCCGAGCCGCGCCTCCTCCGCCAAGGTGAGCTGGAGCGCGCGCTTGGCCTGCTCGCGGGCGAAGCGCGGGTCCTCCTCGAGCCGCCGCGTGTAGTCGCGCTGGAAGCGCTCCTCCTCCAGGCGCGCCGTGAACAGCGCCTCCTGCTTGGCGAGCTCCTGCTCCAGGCGCTCCTCCAGGTAGCCCAAGAGCTTCTCGGCCAGGGGGGCGAGGAGCGCGGCGAAGGGCCCCAGCCCCGGGACCAGCTGGCCGACGCCGCCGATCAAAGACGGGAGCGAGGAGACGACGTCTTCGCCGCTGAAGAGCGCCGCGAGGGCCTCGCCCTTCTCGCGCGCCTCCCCGGCCGCCCCCAGCGCCTCCCCGAAGCGCTGGCGCTGCCCGGCCTGCAGGTCCCGCGCGGACGCTGCCGCCCCGCGCCGCCCCATGGCGGCCCCGCGCTTGCGGAGCTCCGCGGTGCGTCTGGCTTGCTCGACCTGCTCGCGCAGCTCGGCCCCTAGCGACTTCGCCGTGTGGAGCGTGTCCTTGGCGCGCTCCGCGATCCGCTCCGCGACCTTGCGCGCGCGCTCATAGTTCTTGGTGCGGAAGCGCAGCAGGATCTCTCTAGCCACGAGCCCTCCGCTGCAGGCGCCTCAGGCGGCGCTCCACGCGCCCCAGGTCGCGAGTGAGGGCTCGCCCGAGTTTTTCTGCGCGCGCGCGCTCGCGCAGCAGGCGGCGCAGCCGCCGCTCCTGGCGCTTGATCCCGAGGACCACCACGCGCACGTCTGGGTCGGGGCCCCTCACAGGTAGTAGCTCTCCACGGGCTGCGCGGCGCGGACCTGCGCGGCCGGGGAACCTGTTGGCTTGCTCGCCGACCAGTAGACGAGGCTCGCCTCCCGCGCCCACAGGTGGGAGTCGGGGTCCGCGCCGAACTCCGCCACGAAGGGGGCCTTCTCCCGCGAGGCGTTTCGGTCGAGCAGCCAAGGGCTCGAGAGCAACCCCGGCAGCTTGAGCTCCTCCGGCTTGCCTTCGCCCCCTCGGCGCCGGCCCTTGAGCGTCAGGCTCAGCCGCCAGGGCAGGATCGCGCCCTCGAAGAGCACAGGCTGAAACCCGCCCACGACGGGCTCGAAGTCGAAGTCGACGTGTCCGCCCGTGATCTCGGCTTGGATCTGCCAGCGCACGCCCTCGGGCGCGTCGGGCTGGTCGGGGGCGGGCTCCTTCACGACCCACGTCCCCTCCGCGTAGCGGATCGCCTCCTCGTGCAGCACCTCCGCCGTCTCGATCGGCCCGCCGGGGCGGCGCCCCTCGACCCACGCCAGCGCCCCAGGTCCGCGCGCGGTCGCGCGGTAGGTCGTGGAGCGCTCGTCCTTCGCCGCGCGCGTCCGCACCGAGTAGCCGACCTCCGTCGGGCTGCTCCCGGGGGACGTGGTCCCCACGTGGACGCCCCACTGCTTGATCCGCGAGAGGACGGTGCAGCTCGTGGGCGTGCGCTGGTTAGGCTCGTCGGCGTCGCTCGTGACGACCTCGACACCGTCCGGACCGTTGGTGGCGTAGGAGTAGCTTCCGCCGAAGGGGGCTATGTCGATCCGCCCGAAGCGGCGCGCCTTATCGACCGCGTCCACGCCCTCCCGCGTCGTGAGCGTGGTTTGCCACTCGAGGGCGTGCAGCCCGCCTGCGTCGTAGGAGGAGCGCACCTCCTGGTCCCAGCCGACGATCCCGTTGGGGTCGGCGAAGCGCTGGACGGCAGAGACCACCAGGGTGACGGGCGCCAGGATCCGCCAGGTCGCGGTGGGCGCCAGCTCGTCGGAGCTCGCCGAGAGCTCCTCGATCTTGAAGCGCTCGTGGTCGGGTGCGCCGAGGGTCCAGACGGTCTGCGCGGCCCCGCCCGGGTCGCGGACGAGCCGGACCCAGAGGGGGAAGCCCTGCCCGCGAACGCGCAGGCGCGCCAGGAAGGCGCGCCACTCCTTCCAGAAGGTCTCGGGTCTCCCGTCCGACGCCACGAGGCGCGCGCCTGGGATCTCCCACACCTCGCGGACCTCGGTGATCTCGGGTGGGTCCGCGGCGTCCTTCCAGACGGGCTCCAGGCGCGGCTCGAAGGCCCCTGGCACGTCGAAGCGGAAGTGGCTCTGGTTGCCTTGGATCTCCAGCTGGAGCGGCAGCGGGGCCACCGCTCAGGGCTCCTCGGGGCGCGGCGTCCCCTTCCGCTGCTTCGGGTGGCGCGGCTTCTTGCCCGCTCGGCGCGGAGGCCCTGCGGGCGTTTGGGGCGGTGGCTCAGCGCTGGCGTCTTGCTGCAAGGAGGCGAAGACCGCGTCGATCGTCAGGCGGAGCTGCACGAGCTCGTCGACCTCGGCGCCCTGGACCCACGCGCGGGGGATCAAGACGTCTCGGACGAACGCGAGCTCGCGGAGTGAAATCGCGGGTGGGGTGCTCACCTTGGACAGGTTCGCCGCACCCGCGACGAAGCGCCCTCAGTCGTTGAACCTCATGGACTCGAAGTAACGCTTGGCGTCCTTCCGCTTCATGTCCCTGGGGAAGGCGATCATGAGGACCTGGTAAATGCACTTTGGCCGAATGAACGCTCGGATTCGGACGCCAAAGCGCATGCCGTCTACCTGGAGGGTCGCCACAGCCTCCCGCCCAGGGACCTTCTTGAGGCGCACCGCGCGCTCCCTGAGGTTCGTGATCCGACCCCCCAGGCTGCGAAGCCCCTCAGCGACCGCGTCCTTGAGCAGGCGCCCGACCTCGCCGTTGATCGAGGTCCCCTCAGGTGCTTCTGCATGCAGCACGGCGAACTGCATGTTGCGCTGCCCGTAGGCCGTGACCTTCACGGTCCGCATGCGCCCGAGCCCGGACGGCGTCGTGCTCTGGCTCGTGCTCGGGATCGCGGGAAGCTCGATCGAGTATCCTCCGCTCGGGCCGACGTGTAGCGAAACCAGCCCGCGTTGGCCTCCTCCAGGCTTCCCTCCCCCGATCCTTGGACCTTGAGCGCGGGGTCGCCCGCGGGGCTCGGGGAGCCGGCGGGCTGAGGCTTGCCGACGACCGCGGGGCCCGACTTGATCGCAGGCGCGCGCCCCTTGCCCGGGACGTAGCGGGTGACGTGCAGCGCGGCGACGGTCCGCGCGTTCATGACCGTCTCGAAGGCCACAGAGCCCTTGCCTGGGGCGTACCAGGTGACAGTCGTGGCCTGGGCTTGGCGGACCTCGACGCGCAGGCAGCGTGCGTAGCGCTGCCCGCCAACGGTTACGTCCTCGAATCCGCTGAAGGTGCACGTACCCTGGGCGCCAGGCGCGGGCCACGTCTGCCCACGCCGAAGCGGGGCCGGGACCAGGAGGACCTCCTGACCGTTCGACTCGCGGCGGACGATCCCCGTCGTCGCCGCTCGGACATGCGCTGTCTGCGGCGCGCCCTTGGCGAGGAGGTTCTCGCTCACCTGCACAGTCCATTCGACGCCGCCGAGCTTGGTGACCTTCGTGTTGGTCGTGCGAGAGACCGCTTGCCCAGTCGCCTTGAGCGTGAACGTCCAGCTCGCCCCTGCGCGCAGGTCGAGGTACGACGCGAGTTCCTTCGCGCTGAGCGCCGCAGCCGCAGGCGCGGGCGTAGGCGAAGCCACGGGGTCAGGCCTGGGCGTCGGCTCTGGGGACGGCTCAGGCTCCGGCTTCAGGGGCGGCGGGTCCACCCGCCCGGGCCCTGGCTCAGGCTCCCCCGCTGGGGTAGAGGGCTCCGGCTCAGGCTGGGCGCGGAGGTGACGAGGCGGGTCGAAGTCGCGCTCGACGAGGAGCCGTGATCCTTCAGGCGCGATCTCCGTGCTCATGCGTACGATCCCCAATCCGGGGGCGTAGTAGCGGTAGCCCTTGGCCGTGATCCCGTCGCCGTAGTCCGCCGCGTAGGAGACCTCAAGGACGCGGGTGAGGTGACGCCCGTCCACACGGATCGAGGTCAAGCGCTCAGCCTTGAGTCGCTCGCGGACGTTGCTGGCGTCGCGTCGGACACGCCACGTTTGACCAGGGCGAATGTTGGCAGGGAACACGACGTGCTCCCGCCCGTCTGCCAGATCGAGCAAGACGTTGCCGCGAGCGCCTTGGCGGTGGTAGCTCTTGCTGTTCGAGAAGCTCTCGGGGAGGCCCTCGTAGGTGCTCTCTTGGAGCAGGTAGGTCGTGCCGCCGCGGACGTGCTCAGCCACGAACTCGTTCGTGCGCGTTCCCCGAAAGACCTGTCCGTCAGCGGTCTCCGCTCGGACCTGGAACACGAACCTCTGGCCCACCTCGAAGCGCCCGTGAAACCCCTCTGGCACATCAAAGGGCTCCGTCGGAGGTGGCGTGCGTGAAGGCTCCGCGCGCGCCCCCGTCTCCCGGGCGCGCCGCTGCGGCGCCGAAGCAGAAGGGCTGGGGCTGACCGCCACCTCCACGGGTGCTGGCTTCGAGCGTCCTCCGAGCGCCATGAGCAGGACGCCGAGCAACACCACACCGCCCACGACCGCCCCCGCCACGAGCGCCGGGTCAGGGCCCGCTTGCCGGTGGGGAACCCGGCCGGTTCGAGTGCGGCGGACGGGCACGGCCCCGCTGCTGCGCCTCCGTTGCAGCCGTCCGCTGTCGCGCCTCCGCCGCGCGCCTTGCGTTGAAGCTCGCTGGGGTGCCTTAGGCGGCTCATTCGGCTCTGCAGTGGGAGGAGGGGCTGCGCTTAGGGGCGCAGTCGCCGGCGTTGCACCAAGGGGAGGCGCCGCCGCGACGGTCGGGACGGGTGAAACCGCTGCGGCTGGGGTCACCTGCGGGGGCGTTGGGTTGTCTGGGTGGGGGGCGGCGGGCGATCCGGCCGCGTGCGGGGCTGGCTGTCCCGGCCCCGCGGGGGAGGCCGGGGCCTGCGGCTGCGCGTGGGCTCGCGCCTGCGCCGCTGCGAGTGCTTGCTGCGCTTGTGCGGTGAACCACTGCGCTTCGATCGGAGAGATCGCTCCGCTCGCGCTGGCGAGCTCGAACAAGGACATGCTCTGGCCGATCGCCGCGAGCCCCCGCTGCCTCTCCTGGAGGCCACGCAGGACCTCGGCAGACGGGTGGCTCGCGTGGACGGCGAGCTCGAGGAAGATCGTGTCTGGAACCATGCCTCAGAGTATGGCGAGCCTGTGGGCGACGTGCACGCAGTCGCTGAGCGCCTACTCCAGGAGCGAGAGCACATTCCCAGCGAGGAGGAGGTCGTCTGGAACCGTCTCCTGCCCCGCCGGCTTGCTGTGGAGGGATCCTCCCGTGAGCTCGGCCAGGAGCGCCTGCACGCGGCCTCCTCCCGCGACGACGGTCTCGATCACGAACTCGTCCGGAACGCCGCCGCGGTTCTCGACGAGGAAGAAGTTGCAGTTGAGCGCGCCCGCCTCACCGTCCTTGGGCTGCGGGCCTGCGGCCCAGTTGACCGTCAGGCCGGAGGCGTTGCGCTCCGTGGCTTGGAATGCGGCGTTCGCCACGACCCCCTCCGCGCGCGCGACGAGGTCTCCCTCCGCCTTGCCCGCGGAGCGGTAGAACGAGACCTCGAACCCGGCGCCGCGGTCGCGGACCTCCCAGTGGAGGAGCCCAGCCTCTGTGTTCCCGCTCCGCTCCCCGCTCGTGGAGACGCTGTTGGCCTTGCTGAGGCTGCGATGGTTGGCGTCGCCCGTCTTGGTGTAGAACCGCTCGAGGACGAAGGGCCCGATCCCCTCAGGCCCTGAGAAGGACTGCTTGATCCGCACACCGCCGAACGAGAACTGCCGGTCCTCCCCCAGCACCTTGACCGTGCACTGAAACTCCTCTGCCCCGCCGTGGCCCGTGTCCTGCCCGCGGGCGCACTTGAATGTCCAGCGCGCGGCTGGGCAGAACTCACGCGGCGCGTGGGCCGCGATCTTCCCCCGCCCGCCGTTGGTCGGCGCGAACACGGCGGCCTGCGCCTTGACCACGCGCTGCGCGATCGACTGTTCCCCCGCCACGCTCTCAGCCTTCATGGATCGGGCGAGGTCCACCAAGAACCCGGTCCGCCGCCGGCTGACGGAGCCGCTCCCCCCGCGGACCGGCGTGTCAGAGACCAGCGAGCTGTGCGTCGCCTGCAGGAAGTCCGCCCCGCGGCTGCCGAGGCGCGTCGCGAAGGCGGTGAACGCCTCCAGCATTGTGAGCTTCGCCTCGCGCAGCTGCTCGGCGACCAGCTCCGCGGCGGCCACGAACTCCTCCCGCGAGCGGACGTCCTTGTCGGCCGTCCCGTCCCACACCTGCTGGAGGCGAACCCGCCAGTCCGGCGCCGCGAAGATCCGCAGCCGATCGCTCGTGTCCTCGGTGACGTTTGCGGGCAGCTGCCACACGCCGCTGAGCCCGCTCCGGTTCTGTTCGCGCAGGGCCACGACCGCGCCCGCGTCTCCCTGCCCCTGCGCGACGAGGTCCTGCTGAGCCCCGCCGGGGGCGCGGTAGAGGCTGAGCGTGCGCGGGTTCGCGGCGCCGCGGACCCGCACGAACACCAGGCCCGCAGGCGACGTGTTCACGCCGAGGTCAACGCCCCGGAGCTGGACGCCGCCGCGGAGATGGTTGCCGTGGACGTCGTTGAGGACGAGCACGAGCGTGCGCTGCCGCGCGTAGCGGTCCTCCAGCGCCTGCAGCTCGTCGATCGAGGCCAGGAACATGCCCACGACCTCGCGCCCGAGGAAGCGCGTCCACTCGGGCTGGGTCTTGCGGAGGTCAGCCACCCGCCACCTCCGGCGTCCATGTCCCCGCGAGCACGGCCCGCACCCAGTCGAGCGCCTCCTGCTCCGAGACCATTCGCCCCGTGAGGTTGCGGTACCCCGCCAGCGCGCGCGCGATCGCTCTTGGGACGAGGGGGCGCCCCGCCGCCTGGAGGCGTCGGAGCTGGAGGAACCAGCCCGCCTGCTCCTCGCGCCACATGAACGCGCGATCGCTGAGGTAGCGGGTGAGCCACGGCCCGAGGCCCGCGTCGCGCTGCCGGAGCGCGTGCTCTCGCTCGTGCAGCAGCAGGGCCTCAAACTCTGGGCTCTCGGGGGAGAACGCCTGGAAGAACCCGTCCAAGTCCGAGACGTAGACCCGTGTCCCGAGCGTCGTCGCCACCGGATCCGAGGGGACGAGGTCGGGTCGCTCCGCGATCTCCACGAGGGGGCGCCAGCGCTCCTCCAGCGCGAAGGGGCTCTGGCAGCCAGCGACGAGTACTGAGAGCACGATCACCAGGACGCGGGTCACGGGGCCTTACCCTGCGAGAGCTCAACACAGAACACGAAGTCCGGCTGGTCGGGCGTCACGACCCGCCCCGTGAGGCGCGCCCCGCGCGCAGCCCGCAGCGTCGCGCTGGGACGCACGCGCACGCTCAAGCGCCCGCGGCCGAGGAAGCGCACCTGGTGAGCAGGCACGCGCGCGGGCCCGACGAACACCTCGCTCTCGGGCGAGAAGCTCGGGCCCTTGGGGCCCGCCTCGATCAGGAGGTCGGTCGCCACCTGAGGATCGACCCGGACGACCTTCGTCCTCGCGCTCTGCAGGGGCTTCGGGCAGCGGACCTCGAAGGTCTCCAGGGGCTTGCGGCCGCGACGCAAGGCGCGGGCGAGGTCGACGTCCTCCTCTGCGACCAGGCGCCCGTCGCAGAAGACCTCGACCTCGAGCTCCAGGGAGGCGCGCTCCGACACGTCGTGGAACAGGAGCAACGCCTGGCACGTCCGGGGGCCCGGCTGGAGCTCGTAGACGACCTCGTAGTTCGCCCCGAACCATCGCGCGGGGTTCAGGGCGCCGCGCTCGTGGAGGCGGCGCCGCGGCCCGAACGCGAACGCGAAGCGCCTCCCGCCCGCGGGCAGCTCCCGCGAGTCGTAGACCGCGAACTGCAGGGGCGTCTCCAGCAGCGCCTCGAAGTCCTCGCGCGTCTGGCGGCTGGCGCCGTGACTCCCCGTGACCCCGATCCCGCCCCAAGACCCCAGGAGCTGGCCCGCGTACTCGCTGACGAGCCGCGTGAGCGCGCGCTCTCGGCTCACCATGGCGGAGTACTCCGGGGTCAGCAGGTAGACACTGAAGCGCGGCGCGGGCGCGCGCTTCGGCTTGACGACGAACTCCACGACCACGAAGCGCCGGCGCGCGCCGAGGTCGACGTAGTTGTTGAAGGACAGGTCGAAGCGGAGGAGCGCGGCGCGGCTCCGCCCGTCGAGGAGGCGCGTGTCCCCCAAGAACAGGAGCTCGTAGGAGGCGAGCTGCTGCGCGCCGTCCACGCGACGGCGCAGCTCCTCCCGAAACCCGAGCCCAGGCTGCGGCGGGCGCGCGTAGGGCGGGTAGTCCTGATACCCCAGGCGCCCAATGCCAGGCCACCTCCCCCCGCGCCCCTCCTCGCGGAGCGGCGGGGGCTGCGGCGAGGGGGCTGCGGGGTCGGCCAGGTTCGCGCTCAAGGTGGAGCGTCGACGTTCGTCCGAGCGGACGCCGAAGGCCTCCTGGTAGTCCCCCGGCTCGATCCCGTCCGCCAGGGCCGTCAAGCGCGCGCGCTGGCCCGCGAGTGTGCGCAGCACCTGGTCGTCGCCGTAGACCTTGGGCTCGGAGACGGTCACGTCGACCACGGGGGCAGCGCACCCAGCCAGGGCGAGCGCGGCGATCACGACAGGAGTCACACGCACGTCAGCGCTCCAGCGCCCGGAGCACGAGCGTCCCCTCAAGCACGTCGTCCTCGCCGGCGTCGTGGTCGACGCTGCCCTCCTCGACCTGCAAGGCCAAGAGGTCAGGCAGCGCGGGCGCGAAGGGGCGCGCCCCGTCGTAGCGGCCGCCGAGCAGGTCCAGGGCCGCGCGGACCCGGTCGAGCTGCTCTGCTCCGGTCTGGCTCTGCTCGCGCCGCTCCTTGAGGCGGACGTGGACCTCGTAGGGTCGCACCTTGACCTGGTCGCCGCCCCCGCGCCCATGGGGCTCGACCTCCAGGGGGCGAACCCACACCTCGAGCCCCGTCCGCGTGACCTTCTGCGGCTGGCGACCCGCGTACACGGCGGCAGCCGGGAGCTGCAGAGCCTGCGCCAGGTCCGCGCGCAGCTGGAGCACGAAGTCGTCGTGAAAGCTCACCGCGACGACCTCCGGTCCTCGGCCTCGATCTGGCGGGCGAGCTCCGCCTCCAGCTCGCGCGCGAGCCGAGCCGTGTCGATCGGGACGTCGCGCCCGCGCGCCTTCTGGCGCCGGGAGCCGCGCCACCACAGCACGAACTTCAGCCCGATCCGGCTCGGGCTGAACACGAACCCCCAGCGCTCGTGCCGCACGAGGTCTGGGCGCTGCACCTGCCTGGGCAGCGACCCGCCTGGCGGCCCTTCGCTCCCCTCGTGGGGGACTCGGGGCGCCCCGCCGCGGATCACCCCCGCGTAGGCGCGCTGCAGGGCCCGCGCGTAGGGGGCCATGACCTTGCGCACGCGCAGCCTCACGGCGACCTCCCGAAGGCTCCGCGGAAGGGGTGGGCGGTGGGGTTCGCGACCGCGGGGACGCCCTCTGACGTGGTCCGCGGCGCGTCCCCTCCGGACAGCTCAGGCCGGACCTCGAGGAGCTCCTCCACGCGCGCGTAGTGTCCGCTCGCGTCTTCGCCCGCCAGGTGGCCTGCCTCGGCCAGGACGGCGAGGAGCTGCCAGGCCACGGCGTTCTCGTAGACCTCGGGGTTCACCACGTGCTCGGGGGTCACCCCGCGGGCCCGCACCTTGTCGTAGATCGTGGCGCTCGCGGAGCGCAGGAGCTCGTCCAGCGCGAGCTCGCCCGAGGCCTCCAGGTTGCGGAGGTCTGCGCGGCCGACGAGCTGCACGAAACGCTCCAGGGTCGGGACGAGCGGGACGTCGCGGAGGAAGGCCACGGCTAGGGCGCCGGCGAGGGGGCGGCGGGGGCCACGTCGTAGACCATGACCGCCGTGGGGTTAAGGATCACGGGCAGCCCGTGCCAGCCCGCGTAGATCCGGATCCCGATCGGGTCGGTCCGGACCTCGGCGTAGGCATAGGCCCCGCGCAGCTCGCGCAGCGAGCGCACGGCGCTCGCGACGTCGCCGAAGATCGTCCCCGAGGGCACGTGGACCTTGCCCTCCGCCCACCCGAGGACCTGGGTCAGGCGGGCGGCCTCGGGCAGGACGAGCGCCCGGTTCGCGGGGAAGTAGCGCGTCACCTGACCGCCCTCTGGCTTGTAGGTCCCGTCGGTGAAGCGGAAGTTCAGGCCCGCGAGGGTCCCCCAGGCCGGGTTGGTGCCCGTGGGGTTGAGCGTCCCCAGGATCTCGCGGCTGTAGGCCTCCTTCGCGAAGTCCCGCACGTCGGGGTTCTTGACGAGGTGGCCCTCCACGCTGGGCTCGGTGACCACGACCTGCGCGCGGAGCCCGGACGCGTCCTTGTAGGTCTGC
Organism: uncultured bacterium; assembly: GCA_937911525.1. GTDB lineage: Bacteria > Planctomycetota > J058 > J058 > J058 > NORP233. The sequence continues at coordinate 15,732 of CALDQK010000096.1, read as the reverse complement.
TTGAGGACCAGGAGCTCGTCCGAGCGGATCTTGGTGGCGGGGTCCGCCCAGGACTGCTGCGCCTGCGCCTGGAGGTTGCCGAAGTCGACCTGGAAGGAGACGTCGCTCCCGGGCACCGTCTGGGGGTTGACCACGATCCGCCCGAGGAGCGCGCCGCAGGCGAGGAACTCGCGCGTGTTGGCGATCAGGTTGGCGAGGTCCTCGAGCTCGATCGCGAGGATCGCCTCGGCGTCCGCCATGTCGCTCCCCGGCGCGCGGTTCAAGAACAGGTGGCTCGCGGGGAGGTCCTTGTAGGCCTTGACCCAGGCCATGGTGCTCGTGCGCTTTTGGGTGGTCGTGCGCTTGGCCCGCGTGTGCGGGCTGTCAGGCCCCGCCACGGGCGCGAGGTGGCGCGCGAAGGCGACCTCGTCCCAGCTCGCCGCGTCCCCCATGGGGTAGAGCGGGCGCCCGAACTGGGAGAAGAGCGTCGAGCAGGAGCGATTGTCGCTCTGGTCGGCGAAGGTCTTGATCATTCCCGTGAGGGTGTCGACCGAGAGCAGGTCGTCGAGGGGCGTAGTGGCCATGGGTCAGCTCCTGAACACCGACCCGCGTCGCGCGAGGACCACGCGGGCTTCGGGGGTGAGGTCGAGGAGGTGGCGCTCGTGGAAGTGGCCGGCGAAGAGCGTGGCGACGATCGCCTGGATCCGCGAGCCCTTGAGGTCGCGGAGCTCGCCGAGCGCGTCCGTGACGCGGTAGTCCGCGTCGACGCCGTGGGCCGCGGCGCCACCCGGCCCGAAGGCGGCGTCGAGTGAGGAGCGCACGTGCACGTATGCCTGCGCGCCGGCCACGCGGGTGCGGACCCGCACGCGCCCGCTCGGGTCCTCGTCCGCGAGGAACAGGTTGGAGAACGCGGGGCTCTGGTTGAGGGCGTCGACGGCGGTGGCGGTGTCGTTGACCGCCGCGGGCAGGGGGATCGCGAAGCCGAGCCCGCCCGCCAGGCTGACCGTCACCACCGTCCCGCCCCAGGCTGCGTCGGCGGCGGCCAATGCAGACACCGCTGCGGGGAGGTTGCGCGCGCCGCGCGGGCTGCTGGCGTTGGTGAAGCGCTCCGAGCCAGCCTCCCGGACGATCACCGTGCCGGGCAAGATCCGGTGAGCGGGCGTCAGCGGGCTGCTCGTCCGGTTGTCGAGGACGACGTCCTGGCCGCGAGCGAGGCCCTGGTCGTTGACGAGGTACAGCCGGTCCTCGTAGCGCTGTGTGTAGACGCCGGGGACCTTGCTCACGCGGCACCTCCCGCGTGGGGCGGCTCGGTCTGGAGGTCGGTCCCGTCTTCAGACACGGTCACCTTCCACCGCCGACGTCGCAGGAGCCGCGCGCGAGCGGCGACGGACTCCTTCGCGCCTCCAGCAGCCGGAGCTAGCGGCTGCGCGCCGCCGCGGCGGAACGCCGCCTGGGCGCGGGCCTCGCTCCGGGTGAGGAAGGCCTCTCCGAGCAGGGCCGCGGTCTCGAAGTCGCCCTGCGCCAGGAGCGCCTCGACCTTGGCGAGGTCCTTGGCCGGGATCGGCGCGTTCAAGCGCGCGGCCTCCGCGCGCAGCCCAGAGAGCAGCTCGTCGGCCTCCTCGCGCAGGCGCGCCTCCTCGGCCTCCTGGTAGGCCGCGACCGTCTGGCGCAGCGCGCCGACCTCCTGGCTGAGGGCGTCGACCCGCGCCCGAAGCGCCCCTGGCTCCGCGTCGGGGAGTGCTGCCTCGGCGTGCACCTCCTCTTCAAACACGTCGCCGAAGTAGCGCGCCAGAAACGCCAGGGCGCGGGTCTTCGCCTGTTCCTTGCCGACGCGAGCCACGATCCGGTCGAGCGCCGCGATCGCGCCCTCCGTCAGCTCGCTCGGCGTGTCTGTGCCTGCGTGCAACCCCACGGGGTTCGCGGCGGGGTCCGCCACCCAGTCCCCGCGGAGGAGGTCCGCGCGGGCCGGCAGCCGCGCGAGCCGGACGGGGTCTTCGCCCTCGAGCGCGGGCTCGTCCTCGAGCGCGAAGCGCGCCACGACCGAGATCCCGAGGCTCTTGGGGTCCTCGTCGGCGCGGTCCATGAGGTAGACGGGCGCCGGGACGTCGAGCCCGTCGGGCCGCAGGCTGTAGGCCGAGCGGTCGAAGGCGAAGTCACCCACCGCGCGCCACTCCAGCGCGGCCTCCTGGCGGCACGCCCCGCAGACCGGCGCCTCGACCTCGCGGCCGCAGGCGCGGCACAGGCGGAAGGACTCCGCGCGCACGTTGTCCCAGCGGCCCAGGTGTCGCCCGAGCCCGTCGGCGCTCAGGTCCCCGTGGGTCCAGCGCCCTCGCAGGCCGCTGGCGAAGGCCGTCACTTGCTCGACCGTGGTCGCGTCCACCTCGAAGCCGTGGCCCTCCGCGGGGCCCGTCGTGATCAGGGAGACGCCCGAGATCCGGCCCGGATAGCTGCGATCAACCGTGAGGCGGGAGCGGCGCTGCGAGAGCGCGCCGAGGCGGACGAGGGTCTTGTCGTTGTCGGAGGCGGGCATGGCTAGAACGCGAAGTGGAAGGCGAGGGCGAGGGTGTCTTGGCGGCTGCGGCTCGCCTGACCCCGGCGGCCGAGGAAGGCGTCGTCTGCGGACGACTCGTCGTGCCGGTACTCGAGGCGCAGCGAGGAGGTCTGGGTGAAGTTGAGCGCGAAGGTCGCGGTGACCTCGCCCAAGGCCTGGTCGATCCCCGTCCGCGAGCCCCCTTGGTCGCGGAGGTAGCTGCCGCGCAGGCTCAGGCTGAGGCGGCGGAGGTCCTCGCCTTCCACCTCGAACAGCCCCTGGCGGACGGCCAGCGAGGCGCCCCCGAACTTCGCCGTGCCGTCCGCGAACGCCTCCTGTCCGTAGAGGACAGCGGCGCGCAAGTCCAAGCTGCCCGTCGCTCGGTAGCGAGCGCTCAGTTCGAGCGCCCAGCGCAGGTCGTCGTCGTTGCCGGCGCGCTCCGGCCCCGCGATCCAGTTCAGCGCGAGGGCGAGCCGATCGGTCTTCCACGCAAGCTGCCCGCCCAGCGTGAACGAGTCGTTGTCGTCCTCGACGCGGTCCCACCCCTGGACGAGGTGCTGCGTGTATCGGAGCCCGCCGCCGAGGTCCATGCCGAGGCTGGCCCCGGTCACGGTCCGCGGGGAAGCCAGCGCCAGCGGCGAGAGGGAGAAGCTCGGGTTCTTGTAGAGGTCGAGGCTCTCGACCCCGAACCAGGAGTACTGTCGCCCGAGGCGCAGCTGCAGGCCGCGGTAGGGCGTCGGGATCTGCAGGTCGACGTAGGCCTGCGGGATCGTGACCCCGCGGTCGCCCAGGGTCGGGTCCTCGAACACCTCCTCGACCATGCGCCCCGCGCCGACTTCGAAGCGGAAGCCGGCGTCGAATTCGTTCAGCCCGCTGAGCGTGCGCGCCACGCCGACCTTCGCGTAGGGGATCGCGAAGGCGTTGTGGTCGGGGTCGCTCAGCCGGAGGCGGTTCGCGCCCTTGCGCTGGCTGGGGGCCGCCAGGTTGGTCGTGAAGCTCGCCTGGACGTGGCCGTAGAGCTGAATCGAGGCTCCGAGGTCGAGGCCCCGCTCGCGCCGGGGCCCAGTGACCAGGATCTCCTCGAGGTCACCCAAGGACTCCTGGGCGAACGAGGGCGCAGGGGCGAGCGCCGCCGCGAGCGCGAGGACGCCGAAGGCGGCGAGGTTCGACGGAAATGGGAGTCGGGCCGGGTCGGGGGGGCTGAGCTTCTTCATGCCCCCAAGACTTCACGGACTTGGGACGACCCTTCCTTTTACGCTGAACGCCAGGGGCTACTCCCCGTCGCTGTCACCGCCGTCGTCGTCACCGCCGTTGCCGTCGTCACCGTCAGCGCCGCCGTCATCCCCGTCCCCGCCCGCAGTCAACTCTCGCAGGGCGTTGTCGAGCTCTTCTTCTCGCTCGCGGAGCCTGGCGACCTCGGCCTCCAGCTCGTCCCGGAGGGCCTGGTTCTCGTTGATGCGCGCTCGTTCGGCTTCGAGCTGTTCCAGAGCGTGAGCGTTCTCTGCGCGAAGCTGGGCGATGATCCCCTGGCGCTGCGCCGACTGAGCCCGAGTCGAGGCGAGCTGGCTGAGGGCGCGCTGAAGGGCCTGATAGTGACCCTCTGCGACGTTGTTCGCCTGCTTCAGGTATCTCTGAAGCCGCCCGACCTCCTGGCGGAGGACCGTGAGCTGAATGCCCTGGTCGTCCCGATCCAGCGCCTGGAAGATGTTCCCCGCCACACTGCCGACCAGCCCGAGCCATGGGACGAGCTTCTTGAAGTCGTCGTTGTCGCCCTTTGCCACTTGTTCGTCTCCTATAAGTTCAGCCGGTGGAATAGGGAACCCTTGGTGGGGTCAGTCCACCGTTCGAAGTACACAGCGTCGAAGGTCACGCCGCGCAGGTTCTTGACGCCATGGACGTCGGGGCTCCAACAGGCGACGCGCCGAGGATTGACGCGCCGAGTCGGTTCGGCGCGCATCGACTGCCACTCAGGGGTCCCTGCGAACACGTTGACGGCACGGTCCTCGGAGACCCCCTCCAGTCTGTGCAACTCAGCCAGCGTGTTCCCGACCATCGTCAACTCGTTGTAATCCGAGTTCCCCACTGTGGTGAAGCACAGCTCACCGCGTCTCACCGCGCACTTCACCTCCAACGGAGTGTAGGCCAGTTGCTTGACGACTTTCCGAGCAAACTTCAACGCGGCTTCGAGCCCACCGTCCTTGACCTCAATGAAGGGAGGCCCGAACACAGCGACGATCCCGTCCCCGATCAGCTTGTCAATCTCACCGCCGACGCGGTAGATCTCAGGGATCACGGCGTCGTAGAAACTGTTCAGGTAGGCCTGAACCTCACTGGGCACGAGGTTCGCCGTCACCTTGGCTGACCCGCAAATGTCCACGAACACGACGGTGCTCTCCAGCACCACGCCTCCGTCGAAGACGTCGTTCAAGTCGCGGCGCTGGAAGTTCTCGGTGAGGCGGAATGCCTTCGCGACGCGCACAGGGGCATGCTTGGCGAGGAGCGCTTCGCGGAGTTGGCGAGAGATCATGCAGGAGCCTTGGCCCACAGGAGCGCGACGAAGAGGACAGTCCAAGCGACCAACCCCGTTGCCATGAAGCAGAAGGCTTGCGAGAGCAAGCGGTGCTTGGTGAAGGCGATCCGAGAGTTGATGTGCGTCTGGGAGAGGAGATCCGCGAGGACTTGCTCTTCGGTCTGCGCCTGGAACTCGGACGCGAACGTCTCGGACGTCTTGGCCTGAATCGTGCCGAAGAAGAGGAGCGAATCGCCCTCAGCAGTGACGGTCGGCCACCCCATTCGGATGATCTGAAACGAACTCGCCGTCGTCGACAGGAGGGCGACGATGAGTGCTACCCACACCAGAACCTTGTACGCCCCGTCATGCGTCCCAAAGAACGCCTGCTGGAGGACAGAGAACTGCAGCAAGCACGTCCCCACCACGACGCCCGCGAAGGCGAGCAGGAACGCCCCCTTCTGGTCGGCTACGACGATCCACTGGCAGACTCGCTCGAGGTTCTTCTCCGCGAGCTCGAGCCGCGAGGAGGCGCTGATCGGAGATGCAGGGGGCTGAGCTTCAGTCATGAAGACCTCTCCTGAGCTGAGCTGAGTGGGGCTGAAGAGGTCATAGCACGGGATTGGCAATCCAGTACCCGGCAGTTATCAGTCGGGCGACCAAAGGGCCTCAGCCAGCTCTGCTGAGGAAGCGGACAGCAGGGGCCAGCGGGCGGGGTAGTCGTCGATCAGTGACATGAACTCGCCAGCCTTGAGGGAGGTCATGAGGAGGAAGTCGGTCTGGAAGGGGACGCCGAAGTACTCCAACGTGCTCAGGTGTTCGAGCCCGGCGAAGGTCGTATCGACCGCATCGCCCCCCGGAAGCTGGACCCACGCGTGCCGAATCGGGAGGCTCGTGTGCAGCACGTAGCCCTCGACGTACACCAGGTCTTCGTGCTGGGTCACGAGCCTGGTGGCGTTGGCGTGGCACTGCCCTCGCTCCCCAGGAGGGAACCCCCTTGGGAGCGGCTGGGTCGTGTCGATCGTCCAGTGGTGACCGTGCTGAAGGACGAAGTGCTCCAGGTTGACGCACTCCGAGCCCATGCGACGCCCGCTGTCGATCGCGGCTTGGACGCTCTCGGCCAGCGCGTCGACCAACCCTCCAGCCCCGCGACGTTCGCGGGCGCGCTCGTTCGTCACGAGTTCCCAGGCGGCTTCACACACGCCTCCGAGCGTAGCAGGCGCGTGCTCAACCGGAACTGGACTCGTCGGGCGGCGCCGAGGGGGGATCGCGCGCGTCCTCTCTCCGCTCTTGCCGACCGCTCGTGAGGTCCGGGGGCCTCCCCGCCGGCCGCTCGCGCTGCTCGCGCGCAGTGACGGGGGCGGTCCGCAGGGGGACGCCGAGCTGGTCCAGCAGCGACGGCACGTCGACCCAATCCGCGGGGGCCTCCTCGCGACCCGCCGCCCCGATCAACCGCAGCACCTCCAGGTAGAGCTTGCGCACGGCGGCCGGGACCTCGTATGCGAGGATCTCGGGCGCGGGCACGCGCGCGGGGTCGTGGTTCATGGCGTGCACGGTCGCGACGAGCTCTGTCAGGTTGCTCGCCGCGAAGGTCGCGAGGTCTTGGATGAACTCGCGGAGCATTCCGTCCAAGATCCGCGCCCCCGCCGCCGCGAGGTCCTCCAACCCGGCGAGGCTCGGCGGCACCAGGTAGGCCTTGAGGATCCCCCCGTCGTATCGGTTCAGCGCCTGGTGCCAGACGTCCTTCCGGTCAGGCAGGTCGAGGACCTCGAGCTCGTAGCGCTTGTTCCCCGCGGCGTCGCGCGTGCTGGGGAAGGTCACTGCGCCGGAGCCCCGCAGCGCCATGAGGAGCTGGTTCACGTGGCGAATGTTGGGGACCTCCTCTCCTTCGACCTTCTGCGTCCCGGGAGGAGCCCAGGCCACGCGCGGCGAGTCGACGCTCCGCTCGAGGTAGCGGCTCTGGAGGAGGCTGACGACCATGCTCTTGCAGTAGTCACGCCACGCCCGGCGGCGGGCGCCTTGGCCGGTCCACGCGCCGAATTCGGCGTCCCAGCAGAAGAGGTGCGCGCGATCTGCGTGGTAGGCGCGCCCCTCGAAGCGAATCGATCGGAGGACGTCGTCCTCCACCTCCAGCTCGACCTCTCCGGGAGAGACCTCGTGGGCGGAGACGTAGTGGACGTGATCCCGCAGGGTTCGATTGCGGACGCCGGGCGGGTCGTCGCGCGGGACTTGCACGCGCAGGTCTTCAGTCCCCCAATTGAAGATCACGGGGACCGCGCCGTAGGCGAACGCGCGGGCCGCGACGCCAAGCACCTTGGGGAGGATCGGCCACAGCCACTCCTCCGTCTCCTTCACCAGGCGCTTGTCCGGGTGGCTGACGTAGTAGAGGTTCGGGCGTCGGATCAGGCCCGTGATCGTCTGCTCCGCCAAGTAGACGACGGGGTGCGTCCCCATGGCCTGGAGGGCGCGGAGCGGGACCGCGTTCGGGTCGATTGCCTGGGTGATCTGATCCTGGACCCACGCCTCCAGGGCGTGGGTGTAGGTCGCGGCGAGGGTGACGTTCTCTCGGCTCGCGCGAACGAAGGGTCGGAGGTCGGGCGCGGGCTGATCTTGCGCGGAGAGCCGGCTCAAGCCTGGGGGGAGCCACAGGCCTCCTTCGTGCCGCCATGGGCTAGAAGACATAGCCCCGACCCGAGGGGAAGATGTAGCCGCCGGGCTGGACGCGCCAGCTCCTCGGGTGGCTGAAGACGTCGGTCGCCTTCACGTACTCCGAGAGGTCTTCGATCTCGTCCAGGGGGCCTTCCCAGCCGTGGATCCGCCCCCAGTTCGCGAGCGCGAGGCTGATCACGCAGTCGTCGTGGTCGTCCTCCCCGTCGCCTTGCGGGCCGTGGTAGCGCATTCGCTCGGCGCCGCCCACGACCTCGCGGTGCGACTCGAAGAAGGTCAGCTCGTGACGGAGGTGGGCGGTGAGGCTCCCGGTCTCGACCTGCAAGCGCCGGTTCTCGACGTCAGCGATCAGGGCCTCGCAGAGCTGCGCCTTGACGCCGAGGTTCCCCGTGCGCACGCCCAGCAGCCGGCCCCTGCCGAGCTCGCGCTCGAGGTAGTCGAACATGACGCCGCCGTACCCGCCGCCGTGGCCGATATCGAGGACGACGAGGGCGTCGTGCTCCTTGGCGTAGTCGCAGATCCGCTGCTGCGTCTCGGGCCAGGCGGTGTGTCGCCACCGACCCAAGAGCCACGCCTCGCCGAACTCGTTCATGAGCGTGCACACGGTGAAGTCGCGCTCCTTCGCCATGTCCACGCCGAGCGAGCGCTGCTCGCCGCGCCGAGGCAAGCGGTCGCGGAAGAGCGCTTGAATGTCCTCGTGGCTGAAGGCCGCGCCTGCGTCCCCGAGGAACTCCGCGCTCAGCTCTTGCAGCGCCTTCTTGACCCCGAGCTTCTTCTTCATGTCCTCAATGAAGGCCGGGTTGCAGTAGGGGGAGTCGAGGGAGCGGAAGCGGAACGACTCGTTGAGCGGGTTCTGCTCAGGCCCTGGCTGGCCCGCGTGCCACTCCTCCCACAGCCAGTTCCGCCCGCAAGGGGTCCCCGTGACGATCACGAGCGGGTCTTGCACTGCGACCTGCGTGAAGCGCGCCGCCTCCCACGCGGAGCGCGCCACGTAGGCGGCCTCGTCGACCCATAGGCAGCCGTCCAGGGTCAGACCGCGCGTGGGCACGCCCTGCTTGTCCTCGCCCGTGCGCACGTAGAGCACGGCGCCGTTGGAGAACTCGAAGCACTTGTCGACCTCCTTCCAGCGAGCGCGACGCCCGAGGGGCGCCACGGCCCTCTTGAGGTGGCGCAGCGCGGCCTTGGTCGACTTGTAGGTTGGCATGAGCAGGCAGCTCTCGGTGCCAGGTCGCGACAAGACGATCCGGACCACCTCCTCCGCCGCGGCGTGGGTCTTTCCTGACTGCCGGCCGGCGACAATGCAGCGGATCGGCGCGCGGCTGCGGTGGAACTGGCGCTGCATGAGCCACGGGCGGTAGTCACGATCCAGACCGAGGACCGCGGCTCCGGCACCCATGGCTACAGGTCCTCCCGCGTCGGCCAGTGGCGGAAGGGGTGCGGGCGCGCGTTCTCGACCGCGGGGGCAGCCGCGGCCTCCTCCGTGCGGACCGTCTTGGTCGGGATCCAGGCCGGGAGGCGCACGCCGTCGAGGATCCGCGCGAGCTCGAAGACCTTGTCGCGCGGGACGTCGTGCTGGTTGCGTCGCCAACACGTCGCGGGGTCGGCGAGCAGCGTCACCACGCGGAGCTCGTACCCCGCTCCGCGCGCGGTGAGCACGTAGGGCTCGATCGCGCGCCAGGTCAGGTTGCACTTGTCGACGACGATCGGAGTCCGCGCCTGCGCCACGGCCGCTCTGAATTCACGGAGGCAGGCCTCGTGCGCGGCGCCCAGGCGCGAGGCCTCGAAGCGATACGAGCCGTCGGGGCGGCTGAAGTAGCGGTCGGTTCCGAGCACGACGGCGCCGGGGAACTGGCTGCGCGCATAAGTCGACTTGCCCGCGCCGGGGATCCCGCGCAGGAGGACGACCAAGCCCTCCGGCTCCTCCCTCCGCTTGCGCGCCCACGTGGGCGTCCGGGGCTCCGCCTCCTTTCGTGAGCCCCGCCCGCAGTTGTGGGCCCTGCAGAGCCAGCGCAGGTTGAGGTGGTGGTTGTCTCCGCCCTCGCTCAGCGGCTGGCGGTGGTCGATCTGCAGAGGCTCCTCGCTGGGGGTCTCGATCCCGAGCTCCCGGCACAGCACGCAGAAGCGGCCTCCTTGGCGCTCGTCCACGAGGGCCAGGACTGCGGCCGGGATCTCCTTGGTGGTCAGGCGCCTGCGGTCCCCGCGCCCCCACTGGCGCGCGTTCATGAGGGCACCTCGTGAGGAGAAGCGGACGGGTGGGGTCGCACCACCTCACCGAGTTGGTCCTCGGCTCCCTCTGTCAGGGCGTCCGCGTGTTGGGGGTAGGGCTTCGAGAGCCGGAGCACTTGCTTCCGCATTCGCCGGTCGAGGGGCATGACGTAGCGGTGCTTGCCGGGAATCGGGATCCACACCGAGCCGGGCGGGGGCGTGGCCTTCGGGTGGTCGAACGTGCTCCCGGTGTAGTGCCGGCGGTGCAGGCGCTTCCCTTGGTGCACGAGCATGCGAGCTGGGGCGCTCGTGCCCGTGTAGATCCAGTTCCCCGCCTGATAGATCCGGCCCACGTGCCCCTCCGCGGGGTCCGCGAAGCTCACGACGAGCCGCAGGTCTGGACAGCGCAGCCGCAGCTTCTTCAGGGCCTTCGCCACGACCGCGGTCACGTGGAACCCCTCGTGGCGATCGAGGGCCACCCGTCCTAGCTCGGCCACCTCCTCGGGCCGCAACCCGAACATGAGGTGTTGGTTGCGGCAGGGGCGCGAGAAGATCACCGCGCCCTTGAAGCGGCCCTCCCACCACACGCCCAAGCGGACGGTCTTCACGACCGGCATGGTCCGGCTGTAGTGCCAGCGCTTGACCGCGAAGGTCGCGGCCTTGGTCGAGCACCAGTCAACGACCAGGCGGGACACGGGTGTCCTTGCCGCAGTGGGGGCAGGGCTTGGGGGCGAGCTGGTCCAGGTCGTGCTGATCCTCGGCGGACGTCGGCTCGAACGCGGGCACGGAGCCCAGGAGCTGGTCGAGCTCTTCGTCGCTCCAGCCGAGGGACTCCAGGTCGAGGTCTTCGGCCTGGAGCTCCGTGAGGAGCTGGGCCAGCGCGGCCTCGTCCCAGACGGCCAGCTCCGCGGTGCGGTTGTCTGCGATGGCGTAGCCCGTGGCGGTCACGGTGTCGTCGTCGACCAGGACGGCGGCGACGTGGGTCCAGCCAAGCGCCTTCGCCGCCGCGAGCGTGCCGTTACCTGCTTCGACGACCAGGCCGTGGCGACGGACGACGAGGGGCTTGCGCTGTCCGTAGAGCCGGAGGCTGGCCTTGATCGCCTCCAGGTTTCGGTTGGGGTGCCTGCGGGCGTTCGCGGGGTCTGGGGTCAGGTCGGAGACCCGGACGGCCAGGGGCTGCAGCTGCTCCGTGATGTTGTGGAAGGGGGCGTCCGACATGCCCGTGAAGATGCACGGACCTGGGACTGCACCTGCGCGGGGTCGAACTACCTCTGCGAGGCCGTCGTGACGGCGGCGGGCGGGGCAGGAGCTGCGGCAGCTTGGCCCTCGAACCAACCGGCGATCTTCCACCCGTAGCCGAGGATGCCCGCGAAGAGCACGAGCAGCCCAAGCAGGCTGACGACCCAGTGGTTCTTGACCGACTCGATCGCGGCTTCTGGGTAGGGTCCGATCCGATCCCACAGCCTGGCTTGTGTACGCAGTCGGCCTTCGACGACGCGCTGGGCGATGTCCGCGATCAAGTCGACCTTGCGCAGCGTGGACTGGTGCAACTTCACGAACTCGCCGCTCTCGAACGCCTGCGCCTCCTCCAGTCCGGTGAGGAAGTCCTGCCTGCTGATCCCGTTGTGGTCGACGAGGTTTTGGAGTCGAGGGTGCTGAGCGAAGCGTGGACCGTAGAGCGTGTACAGGGCTCGGGCGAGGTCGAACTTGCGGTCGTCAGGAACGACGAAGGCGTCTTCGCCTGACAGCACCCGGAAGCGGTGCTCCAACGCGGCGAAGCCGTAGTTGGCGTCGCGCATGTTCCAGTGCACCCACCACCGCGGGTTCTGGTCGCGGGCGGCCTGAAAGAACTCCCGGAGCATTTGCTGCTCGAGCTCGTCGTAGTGCTCCCGGAGCGAGTCCGGGTTGAGGCTTACGCCGCGACGCTCAGCGACCTGGTGGATCGAGAACGACCTCGTCTGTCCGCTGTGGAGGAAGCGCAGCGCGATCGAGGTGACCCGCGGCGACTTGCCCTCTGGGCGGTCGTAGAAGCTCTCGCAGGAGTAATGCACGGCGACGGCGTCGTCTGTCTGCCAGACGCGCTTGAGTAGATCCTCAGTTTCTGCCCTGCGTGCGAGGAGCGTCGAGCTCATGCCTGTCCCTGTCCACGCAGTCTAGCCCAGGGGGGCGCCAGCCTCGGCAGGTGACGGATTCGGCTACCAGCGCATGACGAGGCTGAGTGAGCCGAACTGATCCATGCCGCGCTGCCCGCGGAACTGCGCGGTGCGCAAGGTGTGCGAGTAGCGCAGGGAGAGGCCCCTGAGCAGCTCTACGGCGAGTCCGAGCACGGCCTCTGCGACGACGGGCTCCCTCTTGACGCGCGGGCCTCCCCTACGGAGGAGGTTCCCGTCCAAGAACACGTCGTAGCCCACGCCGCGCAGTCGGCCTTCGGCCGTGAGCCAGGCGCGCAGCGCATGACTCCCGATCCGAAGGCGCGCATTGACCTCTGCGGAGGTCGCCGGAGTGCCCAGGGAGATCTCGAGTCCTGCCCTCAAGTCCGTCGACAGGGCCGCCCACTGGATACCGAGCACCCGGCGCGACAGCCGGTAGCTGGCTGCGAGCGTCGGCTCGTTTCGGAGCTGCGCAGACCACCCCTCCGCAGGCTTGGACCCGCTCGCGCTGTGGGCCAGCGCCTGCGCGCGCTCCGCGCCTGAGGCTGGCCCCACCACGCCGAGCGTGATCGCCATCTCCTGGTCGACCACGCCTCGCCGCCGGAGGCCAGCGCGCAGGTAGGACCACCCCGCGTAGGGGCGGTCGCGCGGGTCGGGGTCAAGGCGACGGGTGTTGGTCGGCGTGTAGATCTGCTGCCCCGCCCCCACGGCCCAGCTGGTCTCCGCTCCGTCGGGCGTGGCGGCGAGGCCGAGGTCGACTCCGTTGGTGTAGTGGCCGTCCCGCCCCGCGAACAGGTCGTTCTCCCACGTCAGCCAAGCCTCGTAACCCCCGTGGGTCGCGCACCCGGCGCAGCCGACAGCCATGGCGATCAAGAAGAGGACCCTCACTCCAAGGAGGGTTCGGGGACTTGGGACGGGGCCCCGAGTTCCGGCGGAAAGGCCTCAGATCCGCGTTGCCGAGACGATTTCGGCCCTCATAGAGTCCGCCCCCGCCCAGGGGAGCGAACCATCCAAGGAGGACCAAAATGGCCGATTCGACGAACAACCCCATGGACTCGCTGGTAAGAACACAGCGAGCCGCGATCAAGAGCTACAAGACGAAGCGCGACCTCGGGGGCCTCGCTCTGAAGCTCCTCTCCCAGCACGGGACTGGGGAGGAGCGAGCGCTGAGGCGCTCTGAAATCGAGGCCAAGAAGCGGCGTGAGATCGAAGCCCTCGTCGCGGAGCTCTCGATTCGCGCCCAACAGCGGAAGCGCGTCCACCTGAGCGAGCTCGGCGGCTGGCCCGTCTGCTGGGACGAGAAGCGCCGCGAGAAGGTCAAGCCGAGAGAGCTGCTGCGCACGCCGATCACGGTGGTGGAGGAAGCCGTGACCTGTGCGCGCTGCAAGAGGGCAGCGGAGCTGCCGAGCCCCGAGGAGACCGCGGCGCTGAAGCGAGCTGAGGCGGAGGCCAACGAGACGCCTACGAAGCAGACGGGCAGCAATGGACGCCGCGCTAAGCGCAAGCTGGACCTGAAGAAGAACCTCACCGTCCGCATGAAGGTGAAGGACGTTGAAGCTCGCGGAGTCGTGCGTCCTGACGGGACCATGTCCGTGAAGGGGAGGTCCTACGCGAGCCCGCACGCGGCGGCCAATGCCCTCGCAGGTGACCGGGTGAGCTACCGGATCGACGGCTTCCAGGCCTGGCGGTTTCAGGCCGAGGATGGGCGCTGGCGCATGCTCCGCGAGTACGCCTAGGGTTCCGGCAGGACCCCATCGCCGTAACCCCTTCCAGAGCAAGGCCCCGAGAGGTGTCGGAGGCGAACAGTAGAACTGCTGGGCCATCCGCTCACTGTGAGCGGGTACACGCCCCGGGCGCGCCGGGGCACCCAATGGAGCCGGTCGGCGACGCGCAGGGAGCAGTCGTGGAAGACAGCGAGAGATATAGCAAAGGACTCGGACGTCCGCTCGTCTCTCGGGTCCGGATTCCCGGACTTTCCCAGCTTGCCGGCTCCGCCCATACCGAGGGGACAACGCCCCCTAGGAGTTCGTCATGTTCGTAGAAGGACGTTCCTTCACCGACCCGGTGCCGGTTGACCAAGGAGTCAACTGCCCGTGCGCGGGTGTCTATATCATCATCGGCAAGCGTAGCTGGGAAGCCAACTGGTTCGCGATCTACGTCGGCCAGACCGGCGACGTCGACAAGCGGGTCGGACCTTCTCACCACAAGTGGGACTGTTGGCGTCAGAAGTCTTCGAACCCGCACGTGATCTTCCACGCCATGCGGAACAGCACGGAGGACCAGCGTCGCGCTGTTGAGCGGGCCCTGATCAGCGCCCTCGACCCGCCTTGCAATGACTAGGCGCGGCGGGCTCCCTCCGGTCTTCAGATCGGAGGGGGCCTGCTGCCTCCTCTCCACGCGTCTGGGTCGCTCTCCCAAGGAGCGCGCGGGCTGTTGGACTCGTCAGTCCCGAGGCCTAGGCCCCGAATGGTCGCGAGCGCATCCAGCGTCACGTAGCGCTCCCCAACTTGGAACTCGTGCCCGCGCGTGAACGCCAGCGGTTCGCGGGGTGCGCTTTGATAGGCGACGCCGCAGCCTCTCGCGACGCCGAGTGCACCCCTCGCCGCGTGTCGACAGACCACTCGGGCTGGGACCACGACGGGCGTCCCGTCGACGAACACCTGAACGCTGCGTTCCTTCACGCGTCACCTCCCTCGCAGGCCATCCCCTCGTCTCTTCGGCATCCGGCTGCGCGCTCTTGACCGGATTCCCCCTGTGAGGCCATGCGCGCCATGTCCACGTTCGGGTGCTCCGTGAGGTCAATCTCGGCCTCGGCTTGGACGTGGGCCAAGATCCCCGCGCGGCGCTCCTCAGAGCACACGGCCTCGAACATGCGCACGAGCTCTGCGCCTTCGCTGGTCAAGAGGATCAAGCGGTCAGGTTCATCGTTGCCCTCGGCCTGGCGGTGTTCGCGCATGTTGTGGCGCGCCTCCGCGAGGAGGGATTGAATCGCCCGTCCGCGCGCCGGGCTCAGGCTTCCCGAACCAAGCAGCGCGCCTACCTCCTTGCTGATCTCCATGAGGTCGTCATGGGTTCTCGCCGCACGAATCTGCTCGTCGAGCTGCAGGTCAGGTAGCCCTCGCTCGGCAGCGAGCTCCAGTTCGTTGCGCCGTGCTAGCGTCAGCTTCCGAGCCAGCTCAGCCTTGCGGAGCGTCTCACTCGAAGGCGACCCCTTCGGGCCCTCCTCGCCGCGGCGCCAGTGCCGGACCTCCGCTTCACTGAAGAGGTGGGGCCGGCCAGGGCGTGCGGTTACCGGGCAGCCCCGCGCTACCCAAGCAGTGACCGTCCGCGTGGACACGCCGAAGAGCGCTGCCACCTGGGCCTTCGTCAACGTGCGCTCTGGCTCACCTTCTTCCATGCGTTCACGATGCCCCTACCTGTGACTTCCAGCGTGGAAGGGGTGGAAGTCGCCTGGAAGCGGGGTGGAAGCGGCGTGGTTCCACGCCAACCGGCTGGGCTTGATAGCGTTAGCGCCGGATGGAAGCACCTGGAAGCCAGATCCGCAGTGACGTGAGAATCTCGCCCCTGCACACGCGCAGACCGTGCGCGGCAGTCGGGCGGCCCCCCTCATGGAAAGTGTCGGAACGCCCCGGCGTTGATCTCGCCCCTGCACACGCGCAGACCGTGCGCGGCAGTCGGGCGGCCCCCCTCAT
>CALDQK010000095.1 GCA_937911525.1 uncultured bacterium | reverse complement strand
CCTTGGGCTTGGAGATCGGGATCCTGGTGCCGAAGTCCTCGGGGAGGGTCATGACGCCCTCCCACTCGTCCGGGTGGTCGATCAACCCGTCCTTGACGGGGTTGGTCCAGGCAAACACCTCGCCAGGCTGTTTCTGGTTCTCACCGTCAAACGAGGGATCCCTCGCGTAGGGAACGCAGCAGCGTCTCCCTGGAGTCCTCGACTTCAGGGAGACGCATGTGCTGTTGTTATCTGCGTCGATCTTGGCTATCTGCCGGCAGCTCAAGCGTTCGACAACGAGCAGCGGCACCAATGACCATGAGCAGTAGGAAAGCCCACAAGCCCCCGCCTTCGCCTGGGGCCATTGAGCAGCCTCCGCTCCCGCCACCTCCCGCTCCCACGAGGCTAGCTTCGGGTGGCAAGGCCGGCTGCGCTGAGTGATCGGGGAGGAGCATTGGCGCGGGCGGCTGAACGGGATCCTCGGGCGAGGGCAGCGGGGCGTTCTGGGCTTCCTGGTCTTGGATCGTGTCTCCGCCTGCGCTTCCGCCACCCGAGCGGGGACCTACTACGACGCCTCGAGCCGTAGCCCGCAGAGCTGCGTGCTCGAAGTCTTGGCCCTTGTGACCGGTTGAGTCGGTGTACGGATTGGTAACTGGCGCCCCGAGCAGCTGGCTTTGCGCTCGGTACTCGGCGAGGAAGTCGCCGCGAATAACGAACACGCGCCGCAGCGCTTCGTTCAAGACTAGGACTGAGTCCTCCTCGCTGCGCAGCGCCTGCGAGGGAGGATCCCCAGGCGTCAGGGGCCCCGCCACGCTGGTCGGGTCCCCGAGCACGGCCGCAGCTCCGTGCTGCCCGAAGGCCTCCGAGAACGCGTAGCTCTCTCCGAACTCGGGCCCTGTCAGGCGCGCTCCCGGACAAGCGATCGCGTGAGCCCGCTGGGTAATCCGATCCGCGCTCGGCTCGAACACGAGGACCCCGCCCTGGAAGTCCTGGCGCACGATCGCTCCAAACAGCCGGTCGGTGGCCTGGTATTCCTCCGTAATCGGCATTCCGAGCTGCGAGCGCGGCCCGCCCGCCTGGCTCCACCGGGCCGAAAAACCATCGTGCAGGGCCTTGGCCTCGGTCGCCCCGTGGCTGGCGTCGAACACCAGCTGCGCAGCTTCCCAGTCGCCCCCCTGCGTCTCGAGGACGTAACAGTCACGCTCCGCGTCGCCGTCGTCGAAGAGCCAGCGCACCGAGTCCTTGATCGCGCCCATTCGCTCCACTCCGAGCTGGCCGTAGCGCCGCAGCAGCGCGAGGCGAGCCAGCGCCTCGCGGGGGCTCGCGTAGTCACGCCCCTGGTCGGTCCCCGCCTCGTATCCGCGGAACCAGCCGCGCGGATCGCGGGCCGCGGCGGTAGCCGCAGAGGAGAGGCGCAACCCCAGGTGGAGGTGCTCGGCCCCGTCGCCGTTGTGCGCGTCGTCGTTCACGAAGCCGATCACCTCGCCGCGGGCCACGCGATCTCCCACGCTCCAGCTCAAGGCCTGACCACCCCGCTCAGCCGCTGAGCGGAGGTGGCCGTAAATCCACAGCAGGGTCGAGGTGAGGACCTCCTCCCCGTCCGCGTTGCTGAAGCTCACCTCCTGACCCAGGTCCTGTTCGACGACGACCACCAGCTCTCCGTAGCCGGCGGCCGGCCGATACAAGCGGATCACGCCGTCGCAGACGGAGCGCACCCTCGCTCCCGCTGCGAGCGCCACGTCCTCGCCCAAGTGATCGCTGTCGTAGTAGAAGGACCGGCCCGCATAGGAGCCGGGACGGTAGGGCCAGCAAGGCCAGGTCCCAGCGGGCAGGTTGGCCAACCCGGGCCGGGTGAGCCGGGCGTCCATTTCCATGCTCCCCTGCAGCGTACGGGTCACCCAAGTCGTCTGATATCCGTCAGCGCTCAGCTCGATCCGCTGGGTGCCGGACGGAGTTTGCAGCGTGTAGCGACCGCTGGCGTCGGTGTGGGCTCGCGCGCTGCCTACGCTCACGCGAGCCCCCTGGACGGGTGCCCCCGAGAGGTCACGCAGAGTGCCCGAGAGCGTCACCGGAGTCGGAGTCGGAGCGGGAGCGGAAACCGGAGCCGGAGCGGGAACCGGAGCCGGAGCGGGAGCGGGAGTCGGAGCGGGAGCCGGAGCGGGAGTCGGAGCGGGAGCCGGAGCGGGAGTCGGAGGGGGAGCCGGAGCCGGAGCCGGAGCCGGAGCCGGAGCCGGCGTAGGCGCCGGCGTAGGCGCAGGCGTAGGCGTAGGCGCAGGCTGGGCCGGCTGTGGGGCGCTCACGCCTACGATCAGGGAGGAGGACCAGCCCGACTGCATGGAGGTGTGCTGAGCGCAGCGCGCCTGGACGCGGACGCGCCAAGAGCCGGCTCGAGTCCAGGCGTGGCTCGCTGAGCCCGAGCTCCTCCAGGGCGAAGTCGTCCCGTCTCCCCAGGAGTAGCGATACTGCAGCGCGTGACCGACGTTGCTCCGCGCTCCGCTCGCCTGATAGGTCCGCGTGGAGCCGAGGGGGACGCTCGCCGGGCCAGTGGGTCGGCTGGGCGCCGCCACCTGCTCAGTGGTCGCGCTCAAGCGTAGCGCGGAGCTGTAATAGACGCTGTTGGACGTGGTGGCATAGAAAGACTTGGCGGGGCCCGAGGTGAAGTAGCCCACGTCGACCGCGATCGTGAGCGAGCGGCTCCCGGCGTAGTAGCTCCCGCGCCCCTTGATCACTCCCCAAGGCTGGTAGGTCCCGACCCGGATTAGCATTTCGCCGGACTCCTTGAACGCCTCTCCGCCGAGCTTGCTGACGTAGAAGTAGGCCCGAGTTCCAACCACCCGACACCGCACCCGCAGCACATTGGCTCCGCTGCTCGAGGTGTAGGTCGGGTAGTCGGGCGACACGGTGTAGGCCGTGTTGGCCGCTGCCGTCGTGGGCCAAGCCAAGGTCAACCCCACCAAGACCGCGAGGGAGGAAATGCGTGATGTCATGCGAACTCCTTGCCCGGTAGCCACGCGTCGATGGCGTGGCGTAGAAGCCGGACCGGGCGGCCGGATCAAGAGATCAGTGGAAAGACGAGAAGCTCTCCGCGAGCGGGCGGAGCAGAGCGAGGTCAGCGACCTCGCTCACCGGGCTATTGGGCGGGTCCACGCTTCCTGCGGAGTCGGATCTCCGCCGGGAGCGTAAGCCTCGCGGCTACCGTCGCTTAGCCATGGTGTAGGGCTGGCCCTCAGGAGCCGCAGCCTCGCCAGCTGCGGAGGCCGCGGGAGTCGGCGCAGGGAACACCGGCGCCAGGTCCTGGGGCTCTTGGTGCCCGCAGCTCGTGGCGCTGAGGGACAGGACCACGAAGATCAACAGGAGCAAGCGGTTCTGGGGGAGCGAGTTCTTCAAGCGTGTCCTCCTTCGTTGTGGACAACACGCTCTTGGGAGGACCGCTGACTCCCGCGGAGGGAGTCCCCTCAGATAGGCGTAACTTCATTCAGCGCAGCAGCGAAGGCCCCTGCGTCGGGATAGCGCCGATCGAGGTCGTCGCTGAGGGCTGTGTCGAAGACAGCGCAGAGGTCAGCAGGGAAGTCGCCGTGCTCGCGCAGGGGGAGGGCTGGGGTCTCCATGATGTGCAGGATCACCGCCATCAGGCTCGCGTTCGGGGGGAGCGGCCGCGGCGGGCTCCCTGTGAGCAAGGAATAGAAGGTCGCGGCCAAGCTCCACACGTCGGCCGCCGGCCCGACCCGCTTGAAATCCCCCACCTGCTCGCGAGGCATGAACGCTGGTGTTCCGCCGACGGAGCCGGTCGCGGTCAAGTCGCTGGTCAATCCCGCGGCCGCGCAGGACTTGGCCAGGCCGAAGTCGGCCAGCTTCGCCCGGCCGCCCTTCGCGCTGGTGAGCAGCACGTTCTCTGGCTTGAGGTCTCGGTGCACCATGCCCGCGGCGTGCAGCGCGGCCAGGCCCTCTAGGGCGTCGAGCGCGAGGTTCCGAAGCTCGGCCCAGCCGACCCGTCCGCCGCGGCGCTCGCGGAGCTGCTCTAGGCTCCCGCCCGGGCAGTATTCCATCACGAGGTAGAGCAGCGACCCGAGGGAGCCAGTGTCGAAGAGCTGCACACAGCCGGGCTGATCGAGGAGCCTGCCGCCGACGCGGATCTCGCGCAAGAAGAGCTCCCGCGAGCTCTCCTCGAGGGCGACCTGGGGGAGGAGGATCTTGACCGCGACCTGCTCTCCGTCGGCCTTTCGTCGGGCGAGGTGTACGACGCCCATCCCTCCCTCCCCTAGGCTCCGGATCAGCTCGTAGGCGGCTAGCCCAGCGGAGGAGGGAGCCTGCGGCAGGAGCTTGCCGAGCACTCGGTCGATCGTGTCGGGGACGTCGGAGGTGCGACACGCTGGGCACACCAGATCGAGGGTCTTCTCGCTCACGGCCGGCACAAAGGACTCACCACAGCCCAGGCAGGCGACCGGGTGGGGCTCCGGCTGAACGCAGCTGGAGCAGCGCGGAGCGTCACCCTCGACTTCGACGCCGCAGCCCTGGCAGGGGTGCGTGCACGAGAAGCGCAGGCGCGTCGCGCCAGCTCCGATCACGTCGCCGTGGGCCAGCTGCAGCGAACTCTCAGCGCTGCCAGCGCCGAGCCAGCGGTCACCCACCAGCGTGCCGCGCAGGCTGCCGAGGTCGACGACCACCGCCCGAGGGGGCGCGATCCGCAGCGCGAAGTGCAGGCGGCTCACCTCGGAGTCTCCCGCTGGGAGTTGCGTCGCGCCGCAGCTCGGGGCGCGCCCGAAGGTCACTCGCCCTGGCTCGCTGAACACGTAACGCCTCCCACGCAGCGGCCCGCTGATCACGTCCAGGACGACCTTGGCTAAAGCCACTGGGAGAGCTCCCGGATCTCGGCGTCGATCTCGTCCCGTGTCGCGCCCTCCGCCAAGGTGATGCCGACGACCTCGCGCAGCACCTCGCGGTAGCGGCGTTTGCCCTGCTCCAGCGCGTTGCGGAAGGCCTCCTTCTCGACGCCGAGACTTCGCGCCAGTTCGGCGTAGTTCGGGCGACCCCGAGCGTCCTGGTGCGCGCGGAGGGCCTTCACCCACAGGGCCTTGTCGCGGGCTTCGCAGTCCGCCTGAAAGTGCTCGAACGCGCGCTCGAAAGTGTCCGCCGCGTAGGAGCTCCAGAAAGCCTCCTCCGGCGTCTTGTTCTTCTCGTCGGGGTGCTCGACCACCTGCCCGCTCGCCTTGCGCAGCTCCTCCATGGACACCGGGGCGCGCTCGAACTCGCCCTGCTTGCGCTGACGTACGTCGCGGACGAACCGCTGCAGGCAGGTGAGCAGGAGGGTGCGGAACTTTCCGCGAGCAGGATCCGCCTGCTCGAGGAAGTCCCGCTCCGTCAGGCGAACGAAGAACGTCTGAACTAGGTCCTCGGACTCCTCGCGCCCGAGGCCGAGCCGCCGGCGCAGGAAGGCGTAGGCCGGCGCCCAGTAGGAGCGGACCAGGAAGTCCAGATAGGCGTCGCGCTCGTCGTCTCGCACCAACCCCAGGAGCAGCGTCCACGAGGTCTGTCCGAAGCGCGCATGTGAATCGCCGTATGCCATGAACACCTCCCCGCACAGAGTATGGCAAGCCCGGCACGGGCGGGGGCCGCCGGCTAGACTCCCTGCATGGGCCTGCGGCTGAGGGATCGCCAAACCGGACGGATCTATGAGTGGCCCGTTGGCTCGAGCGTGACCGTCGGGCGAGAGGACGTGCTCCGTCCCGACTGGCGCCCCGAGGTCCTCTGTAACGACAAGCATGTCTCCCGCCTGCACTGCACGGTGGTCGTTAGGAGGGAAGGCTTCGAAGTCCAGGACTCCAGCGCCTATGGGACCTTCATCAATCGCCAGCGCGTGGCCGGTCAGGCGCTCGCCCGAGCGGGAGACGTGCTCGTCCTCGGGCACGAGTACGCGCTCGAGGTGCTCCCGGCCGAGGAGACCGCGAGCGGCCTCGTGCAGCTCGACGAGCGCTTCGAGGCGCACCGGGAGCTCGCCCGCGGCGGCATGGGCGTCGTCTACGAAGGCTACGACCGCCACCTCGCGCGACGCTGCGCGCTCAAGCTCCTCCTCGCCGGCGGTCGCGCCAGCGACTCCCTCTGCCAGCGCTTCCGCCGCGAGGCTGTCCTCTCGGCTCGCTTGGCCGACTGTCCTGGGATCGTCTCGATCTACGCCATGGGGGTCTCGCTTTGCACGGGGCAGCTGTTCTGCGCCATGGACTTCGTCGAGGGCAGCACACTGCGCCAACGCATCCGAGCCGGCCTCGACCGAGCGCAGGGCGTGCGCTGGATCGCGGACGTCGCACGCGCGGTGGCCTTCGCCCACGCGCAGGACGTGCTCCACCGCGACCTCAAGCCCGAGAACGTACTCGTGTCCAGCGCCGGCCAGGCCAGGCTGACGGACTTTGGGATCTCGCGCGCCCTCGACGAAGGCGGCGGCTTGACGGCGACCGGGATCACCCTCGGCACCCCTGGCTACATGGCCCCCGAGCAGGCGCGCTCTTCCCGCGACGTTGGCCCGCTGGCGGACGTCTACGGTCTGGGCGGGATCCTCTACTACCTGCTCACGCGTCGCCCCCCCTACGTCGGCGCCAGCGTCGCGGACGTGTTGCTCGAGGTGAAGGCCGGATCCTTGGTCCCGCCGAGCCGGGTAGACCCGAGCGTCGATCCGGGCCTGGAGGCGATCTGTCAGCGTGCGCTCGCGAGTGACCCCGCCCAACGCTTCCCGTCTGCGCAGGCCTTCGGCGAAGCCCTCGAGCGCTGGACGCCGCTCGCACCCTCCGCGCCCACGGTGCAGCTCGACACGGCTCCGCCTGCCCACACCGAGTCGGGAGAGCGAACGCTTCCTGACGAACCGGCCGAGACGGACTCCGGCTTCGCCACCGAAGCCTAGTCCCGCCGAGCCGACGAAATCACGGCTTCATGTCGTCGTCGCTGGCCAACTCGAAGCGCATCTGGAGGGAGCCCAGGGAGATCTGCGACCCAGGGGAGAGCACATGCTCGGTTCCCAATAGCACCGCCTCGCCGTCGACCCGCATCTGTACGTCTTCGTGCTGGGAGGAGATCGCGAAGCGCTCCCCCGTAGCCGTCAGGCTGGCGCAGTGAGGGGGCAGCCCAGGGAGCCGCAGCGCGTCTTTCTCTCCACCACCGACGCTCGCGCTCCCGATCACGAGCAGGTAGGAGTGGGCGACATCCTCGTCGGCCCGTTCGAGGAGCAGCGCTTGAGCGCCGGCCGGCCCGACGCTGCCCGTCTTCGCTGGGCCGTCCCGGATCACCCGACCGCGCAGCGAGTGACCTCCGACGCGCAGCTCGAAGCCGTCGGGGAGCGCCGCCGGCTGACCCGCGCTCAAGGCTCGACCGTCGAGGCTCGTGCCGTGCGTAGAACCGCTGTCCTCGACCTCGATCCCGCCCCGTGTGACCCGAAAGCAGCCGTGGTGGCGACTGACGCTCCGGGTGCGGGCGCGGAGCGCGTCCTGGTCTTCCCCCGCGCGAGGGAAGCCCCGCAGCATCAGGTCGTTGGCGATGGGACCGACGGAGCGCCGGTTGCGCCCAAAGCGAAGTCGGTTCCCCGCGAACAGGAACACTCGTCGCGCGGTCCCCCCGGTTCGAAGCACGAGCTGGGCGCGCGCCGCGGGGCCGCCGTCGGGGAGCGCATCGTCGGCTGCGTCAGCGGCGACCC
>CALDQK010000094.1 GCA_937911525.1 uncultured bacterium | reverse complement strand
GCCGCAGCTCGGCCAGCCGTCCGCGGGCCAGCAGCAGCCGTCCGCGCAGGTAGCAGGCCTCGGCGTCGTGCGGGTCGAGGTCGAGCACCCGTTCGAGGGCCAGCGCCTGGGTCGCGCGGTCGTCGCGCTGCTTGGCCTCGCGCTGGACCAGCCACCAGGCCTCGGCCGCGAAGGGGTCCAGGGCGAGCGCGCGGCGGATCAGGGCCCGCGCCGGCTGCTTGGCCAGGAGCGCGACGTTGGCCTCCTCCCGCGCCACCGCCGCCGAGCTGGGGGCTCGCGCGCGGGCCTGGACGAGGTCCGCGCTCGCGCCGGCCAGGAGCCCGCGGTGGCGTCGCGTGCGGGCGCGCGCCAGCCAGGCGGCGGGCCCCGAGCTGGCGTCCACCGCGCGAGCCAGGAGGGCCTCGGCCTCGCCCCAGCGCCCGGCGGCGGCGAGCAGCTCGCCGCGCAGGGCGGGCTCCGCGGCGGCGGCGCAAGAGAGCGCCGCCTGGTGCTCGCCGATCCAGCCGAGCAGGCGCGCCCCCCAGGGGGCGCTGGAGTCGACGTAGGCCACCCCGCTCGCCACCCAGGGGCGGAGCGCCTGGCGCAGGCGCTGATCGCGAGGCGCGGCCAGCCGACCCAGGTGCTTGCCCATGTCGGCGCGGCTGAGGGGCACCAGCGCCAGGGCAGCGTCCCGGGGGTGGGTCAGCTGGGCCGCGAGGCGCGCGAAGGCGAAGCCCAGGTGGGAGGTCAGGATCTGCTCCTGAGGCGGGATCTCAGCGGGGTTCTCGCCCTCGAGCGTGAAGGCCAGCGTGGCCTCGTCCCCGAGCCCCGACTCGTGCAGCGCGAAGGCGGCGCAGCGGATCAGCTCCTGACGCTCCTGCTGGCTGAGCTGGACCCGGGCCCGGGGGGCGGCGGCGGCCAGGCCGGCCAGGGAGGCGCCCTCCTCGCTCGTCAGGCTGGCCGAGGCCAGCGCCGCGAGGGCGGCCTCGTCGCCGGGCTCGGCCTGGTCGGCCAGGAGCCGGCCCAGCGCGTCGGCGTCCTGGCCGAGGGCGTCGCGCCAGCGCTGCTCGAACCGCGCGCTCAGGCGGGAGACCTCGTCGGTCAGCGCGATCCGCCGATAGAGCGCGGGGAGCGTCGCCCACTCGGCGAGGGCCGAGCGCAGCGCGGGGCGCGTCCACTGGGCCGGCGGGGGCGCGCTGAGGAAGGGCGTGCTCTGGGGAGTCGGGCTCGCGGGGGCGGGCCCGCGCCAGGCCGCGCCCAGCACGAGCAGCGAGACCAGGAGCCCGCTCGCGAGCAGGGCCAGCGCCGCCAGCGGCAAGAGGGGCGGCGGGTCGCTCGGCAGGCGGAGCGTCCCAGCCAGGTGCTGGTCGAGGGCCTCGGCCAGGGCGGCGGCGCTGGGCGGGCGGCCGCGGGGGTCCTTGGCCAGGCAGCGCTGGACCAGGGCGTCCAGGGGCGGGGGCACCTCGGGGTTGAGCTCGCTCAGGGGGCGCGGCGCGGCGTGCTTGACCTGCTCCAGCAGCTCGCCGTAGCGCTTGGCGTCGAAGGGGGGCTGGCCGCTGAGGGCGAAGTAGAGCGTGGCGCCCAGGCCGTAGACGTCGCAGCTCTCGCCGAGGGCCTTGCCGCCGCTCGCGATCTGCTCGGGGGGCATGAAGGCCAGGGTCCCGATCGTGGCGCCGGTCCGGGTGAAGGTCGCCCCGCGCTCGACCATTTGCGCCAGGCCGAAGTCGACGACCCGCGCGCGATCGTCGCTCCCGACCAGCACGTTGTGCGGCTTGAGGTCGCGGTGCAGCACGCCCGCCGCGTGAGCGGCGGCCACCCCGCGGGCTGCGTCGCGCAGCCAGCGCGCGGCCGTGTCGACGGGCGGCGGCTGCGGGCCGCCCTGCTCGTCGCGACACAGGACCGCCAGCGAGGGGCCGTCGACGAGCTCCATTACGAGGTAGGGCAGGCCGCCGGCCTCGCCGGCGTCGAGGACCGGGACCACGTTCTCGTGGCGCAGGCGCGCGGCCGCCTCGCGCTCGCGCTCGAAGCGGTGCAGGGCGGTCTCGCTGGCACGGAGCAGCTGCTTGAGCGCGACCTCGCGCTCGCCGCGCAGGTCGTAGGCCCGGTGCACGACGCCGCAGCCGCCGCGGCCCAGCTCGCCGAGCACCACGTAGGCGCCCAGCCGGCGACCGGGGGGCGCGCCGGGGGTGGCCGGGGGGACCGCAGCGGCGGAGTCCGGCGCGTCCGACGCGGGGGCGCCGGACGCGGGCGCGTCCGTCGGGCCGGCGGCGTCCGAGTCCAGCGCGCTCGGCGAGTCGTGGGCCTCGTCGTGGCTGGTCGGCGCGTCGGAGTCGTAGTCGCTCGGGAGCAGGTCCGCGCGCCGGCCGCGGGGGACGGGCAGCAGGGGCTCGTCGTCGGCCGAGCTCTGGTAGAGGGCCTCGAGCGCGTCCGCGTGGACCAGCCCCTCCTTGACGACCGTCGTGCGCAGGCTCTCCCCCCGCGCGCGCTTGAGCGCCTCGGCGCGCTCGAGCTCGTCCGAGTCGAGGAGCGCGTGCTCGGCCAGGAGCGCCGCCAGCATTTGGTCCCACAGCTCGCCCTCGTCGTAGGCGCTCACGCCAGCAGCTCCTGGCAGGCGCTCCAGGCGCGCTCGAGGTCGAGCCCGTCCCAGCAGCTCGCGGGGCAGGGGAACTCGGCCTGGCCGTGGCAGTGGACCTCGGCCCCGCGCGGCTCGTGCGCGCACCCGCTGCGCAGGACGCGGACCCGCGGGCCGAGGGGGCGGTAGAGGCCGGGGTTGGTCGAGTTGAAGAGCGAGAGGACGGGGGTGCCCTCGCCGGCGGCCAGGTGGCCCAGGCCCGAGTCGTTGGCCACCACGAGCCGGGCTCGCGCCAGGAGCAGGCGGGTCCGCGCGAGGCTCAGCCCGGGGTAGCTGCGACCCGCGACGCGCTCGAGCAGCGCGCGCTCGGCGGCGCTGCCGAGGGCGAGCACCTCCAGCCCCTCGGCGCGCAGCCGCTCGCCCAGCGCCGCGAAGCGCTCGGCCGGCCAGCGCTTGCTCGCCCAGCCGGCGCCCG
>CALDQK010000093.1 GCA_937911525.1 uncultured bacterium | reverse complement strand
CGCTACGGCGCCCGCCTGCGCGGCGCGCGCGACGAGGGCGGGCTCTGGTCCTGGCTCTTCCCCGCCCGCCCCAGCTCGCTCGGCGTGTGGCGCGAGGTCGCCGCCGCGCAGCGCGACTTCGTGCTCGGGATCGCGCACCTCGCGGCGCGCGCCAAGCACCGGCGCTGGCTCTCGGCCCTGGTCGACTACCTGCACGAGCCCGGCTTCAGCCAGCTCCTCGAGCGCTGCTACGTCGAGCTCGACCTGCGCGACGTAGCCCCCGCGATCCAGGGCGCCTGGAAGCACTACCAGCAGCCCGAGCGCGCGGCGCGGACCCTGCGCCTGATGGGCCTGCTCCGCCACCAGGGAGCGGCCACCGCCTTGCGCCAGGCCCTGCCCAAGCACGGCGTCGCCGCCAGCGAGGTCCAACGCGAGGCCCTGCTGGCGCTGGCGCGCCTGGGCGATGCCGCCACCCTGGCTCCCTTCCTGGAGGGCGTCGCGGCCGCCTTCCGGCGCCACCTGGGCCAGACCCCGGGCGGCACGCCGGCCCACCCCTCGCTGTGGAGCGTCGGGCTCCGCGCGGCGGCCGAGCTGCAGGACCCGACGCTCAGCGAGCTCAGCCTGGCGCTGCTCCGGGCCGAGCGCCCCCTCGAGGCCGTGGCGCGCGAGCTCCCGCCCGCCCTGGTCCGCTTCGGCGCGCTCGAGCTCTCCCCGACCCTCGAGGCCGTCCTGAGCGACCCCCGCGCCCCGGACCTCTCCAAGCGCCAGGCGATCCGCTGCGCGCGCGAGAGCGAAGACCGCCGCCTCTGCGCGACCCTGGTCGAGCTGGCCGGACGCGAGCCGGCCCACGCCGACGCCGCGGCCCTGGCCGTGACCCGGCTGGCCGGCGCCGAGCAGCTGCCGCAGCTCCAGCTCCTGCTCAGCGCGACGACCCTCGGCGACCGCGCCGCGCGGCGGCTCTTCGCGCGCCTCGGGGAGCTGGCCCCCGCCGAGACCGTCGAGGAGGCGGCGCGCGAGCTGCTGGCCAGCGGCCAGGGCGGGCGCCGGACCCAGCGCGCCGTGCTCCGCTTCCTGGGCGAGGTCGAGGCGCCGGGCGCCTTCCTGCGCACCTGCGTGGGGCTGCTCGGGTCGCCGCACGAGGCCGTCCGCACCCAGGCGCTCAAGGAGGCGCTGAAGCGCGACCTGCTCCAGCCGGCGGACGAGGCGCGCGCGCGCGCCACCCACGAGGCGGTCGCGGACCTGCTGGCCCTCAGCGAGGGGGCCCTGGTCGATTACGACCGCGACGAGGAGCGCCGCCGCCAGGCGGACGCGCTGCTGGAGGCGATCCTCCCTGGCGCCGGGGTCGGCGCGCTGGACGGCGCCGAGTGCCGCGAGCTCAAGCGGCGGCTGAGGACCCTGGGCCACTTCGTCGAGGTCGCCACCTTCCACGCGCTCCACCGCGAGCTGCTCGAGGTGGCGCGCCTGGCCGCGACCTCCGCCCCCGAGGGGCAGGAGCCCTCCGGCCTGCCCGACGTCGGGCTGGCGCACGGCGTGCTGATCCAGCGCCTCTCGCGCCTGACCTTCCGCCACCCCCAGACCAACCAGCGCCAGCGCTACTGGGGCCCGCTCCCGCGCTTCGACGAGGCCTTCGCGCACCCCTCGCCCTTCGTGCAGGAGGCCCTGTTCGACCTCGTCGCCTCGCCCAACTACCTGCGCACCGACGGCCTGGTCGCGCGCTTCCTCGCCTCGCCCCGGCCGCGCGTCCGCGCCGCCGCGCTGGGGCTGCTCTCGCGCGAGGGCACCCTCGTCCACACCGAGGCCGTCCTCGGTCTGCGCGAGGACGGCGACCCCAGCGTGCGCGCGGCCCTCGTCGCGCGCCTGCGCGCCCTCGAGCTCGGCCGCTTCGCGCCCGACCTCCAGCCCCTGCTCAGCGACGAGGACGAGGGGGTCCGCCTGGCCGCGACCCGGACCCTGGCCGAGTGGGGCGACGCGGGCTGCCTGGGCGCCCTGAGCGCCTTCCTCGAGAGCGACGACCGCGCCCTGCGCCGCGAGGCGACCGCGACCCTGCGCCGCTTCGACCCGGCCCAGCTGGGGGGGCTGCTCGCGCCCCTCGTCGTGGAGGAGCGCCCCCTGGCCGCGGCCGCCGCGCTGGCGGCGCTCCGCCCGGACCGTCTGCCCGACGACCCCGCCCTCGCGAGCGCGATCTTCCAGCTGGCCGCCGAGGGCCGCGGCCCGCTGCGGGCGCGCGCGCTCCGCTTCCTGCCCACGCTCGCCACGCCCCATCGCCTGGCCGAGGTCGTGCCCCTCCTCGACGACGCCGACCCGCGCGTGCGCGCCGCCGCCGGCGCGGTGCTCCGCCGCCGGGACGGGCGCCGCCACGCCGGCGCGATCGCGACCCGCGCCGCCGAGACCCAGCGGCCCGAGGTCCGCCGCGAGCTGCTCGCCCTCCTGGCCGACCTCGGCGTGCCCGAGACGGCCAAGGGCCTGCTGCCCCTGCTCCTGGACGAAGACCCCGCCGTGCGGGCCGAGGTCCGCCGAGCCGCCCTGGGCGTGCGCGCCTTCTCGCTCCAGGCCGACCTCGAGGCCCTGCTCGGGCGCGGCCTGGACGGCGGCGCCAGCCCCGCGGCCCTGGCCGAGCTGGTCGCGCTCCTCGATCGCCTCGGCGACGCCGAGCTGAGCGCCCCCTGGGTCGCGGCGCTGCGCTGCGAGCTGCGCGAGGTGTGGCGCGTGGCGCTGCGGGCGGCCCGCCACCGCGGCGAGGAGGTCCGCGCCGCGCTGCTGGACCGCCTCGAGGAGCTGCTCCAGGCCGAGCCCGCGCCGCCGGCCGACCTGGTCGGGCTGGGCCTGCGCGAGCTGGAGCGCCTCGGAGCGCGCGACCGCCAAGGCGCGCAGCGCGCGGTGACCCGCTGGGCGAAGCAGGGCGAGCGGACGACGCGCCGCAAGGCGGTCCAGCTCAGCGCGGCCTGGGGGCTGGAGGGCGCCGAGGCGGAGGCGCGCGCGCTGAGCGAGGTCGCCCTGGCGCAGGTCGAGTCCCTCGAGCAGGAGGCGAAGAGGTCAGGGCAGGCTGGGGCCAAGGACGTGCGCGCGCCCCTGAGCGTGGCGCGAGCGGACCTCGTGGCCGCCCAGCGCGTGCTGCTCGACCTGGCCGCCGCCGAGGGTCCGAGCAAGCTGACCAAGGCCGCCAAGGCCCTGCCCAAGCCCGCCCGACGCGGCGCGGTCCTGCCGGGCCGGCTGCTGCGCCACACGGCCGCGGCCTGGCGCGAGCGGCCCGGCTTCGCGGCCAAGCCCCTGCTCGACGTGCTCCCGCCCGCCGACGCGCGCCCGCGCCGGCTCCACCCCTGGGCCGCGGGCGCCGCGCTCTTGCGCGACCGGCTCTCGCCGAGCGACTGGCTGGAGCGGGTCCGCGGCCTCGAGAAGGAGCTCCGCCCGCGCGACCTCGTGCACGCGCAGCTGTGGGCCAAGCGCCCGGTCGACACCCGCGCCTGGCTGGAGGCGATCGACCACTCGCAGTGGACCTTCGCCCAGCAAGAGGACCACCTCTTCGCCTGCATGGTCCACTTCGACGAGGACCTCAAGGCGGCCTTCCCGCGCCAGGTCGCGCGCGCCAAGGCCTTCGTGGAGGGCCTGCCCGAGGACCGCTGGGGGGGCAAGGAGCGCCGCCGCCGCGAGCTGGGGGCGCGCTACGTGCACGCCAAGCTGCGCCTGGGGATCGGCGCGCCGACCCCCGGCCTGCTCGAGATGCTCGAGGACGACCTCCAGGTCCGCCTGCTCGCGGCCGAGGACGACGTGGCCGGCCTGCGCGCGCGCCTCGCGGAGCTCAAGGGCAACTCCAAGGCCGGCGACCGGGCGCACGTCATGGCGCTCCTGGGCGAGATCGGCACGGCGGAGGCCGCCGCGCTCCTGATCGAGCGGGTCCAGGACGAGCAGACCAAGCGGACCGTGCGGCGCGAGGCGGGCCGCGCGCTGCGACGCCTGCGCCCCGAGGCGCGCGGCGAGGTCTCGGCCGCGGTCAGCGCCCTGCTCGCGACCGAGGACGTCCACCTGCGCGCGGCGGGGCTCGAGGTCGTGGCCGCGCTGGGGCTGCGCGACCAGAGCGGCGCGGTGCTCAAGGAGCTGAGCGCGGCGGGCTCGAGCTACGACGAGGCCGCCCAGCAGGCCCTGGCCGCGGCCCGCGCCCTCGAGCTGCGCGAGGCCGCCCCCGCGCTGCTGGAGCTGGCGCGCAGCGGACCGGGCGGCGCCCGCAAGGACGCGCTCGCGGCGCTGGGGCGCCTGGCCGGCCCCGAGCAGTGCGAGGGCCTGGTGACCCTCTTCCTGGAGGGCGACCACAACAAGAAGACCCTGCGCGGGCTGGCGCGCACGCTGGAGCGGATCGTGCCGGCCGGGCAGCTGGCGCGGCTCACGACCGGCCTGGGCGCC
Source organism: uncultured bacterium (assembly GCA_937911525.1). Lineage (GTDB taxonomy): Bacteria > Planctomycetota > J058 > J058 > J058 > NORP233. Next base: position 1,582 of record CALDQK010000093.1, on the reverse strand, counting down.
GCGCCCAAGCGCCTGATCGCCACCCTGAGCGTGCTGGCCGCGCGCGCGGACGAGGCCGCCGCGGCCGCGGCGCTGGCGGGCACCCTCGAGGACCTGCTCGAGCACCCCGCGGTGGACGTGCGGGTGGCCGCCTGCGACGCCGCCGGCGCCCTGCGGGCCGCCCAGGCGGCACCCGAGGAGCTGAGCGCCCAGCTGCGCGCCCTGCTGGCCGACGCGAGCCAGCCCCAGGGCCTGCGCCAGCACGCGCTGCGCGCCTTGGCCCAGGGCGAAGCACCTGCGGCGGCGCGCGCGCTCCTGCGCGAGCACCTGCAGGGCCCCCTCCTCAAGGGCGCGCTCCAGGGCTTCGCCGAGGCCCCCGCCGCGATCGACGACGAGGTCGCCCAGCTCGCGCTCGAGCGCCTGCGCGATCAGCTCGCGCCCGGCCTGCGCCTGCCCGAGCCGGGCGAGCCCGCCGAGGCCTTCGACGCGCGCCTCGCGGAGCTGAACCTCACGGGCTACGCCAGGAGCGAGGGGATCCGCGAGCCGGTCGAGGTCCTCCTGGCCCAGGAGCCGCGCGGCGCCGCGCTGGCGACGGCCGAGCAGCTCCTGTGGGGCGTCGCGGGCGACTCCAACCGCGCCGAGGCGGCCTGGGCCGGGCTGAAGTGGATCCTGCGCGCCGAGGGCGCCGCGGACCGACTCGAGCAGCTGGTCGCGACCCTGCGCGCGCTGGGCAGCGACCACCACGCGACCCCCTACCAGGAGGCGCTCCTGCGCGCGGCGCCGGCTCGCGCGCTGCCCTTCGTGCTCCAGGAGGACCGGCGCTACCTGCGCCTGCCCGCCAAGCGACGCATGGTGCGCGCCATGGCTGGCGCCCTGGCCGAGGGTCAGGAGCGCTGGCGCGGCCCGGTGCGCGAGTGGCTGCTCGAGACCGACGCCGACGTGCGCTGGGAAGCGCGGCTGGGCCTGGATCCCGCCCGCCGCGGGAAGCCGAGCGAGGAGGAGGACGCGAGTGACTGAGCCGACCCTCCCACGGCTCCTGGCGCTGGCCCAGGCGAACGACCCCCAGCTGAGCGAAGAGCTGCTCGGGTTCAGCGACCCCGAGCTGGTCGGCGAGCTGATGATCGCCGTCTACCGGACCGGCACGGCGGCCGCCCACGCCGCGCTGGAGCCCCTCCTGGCGCAGCCCTTCCGGCGCGGCTACTGGCAGGGCTTCAAGCGGATCCACAAGCTGGCGGAGGAGCGCTGCGAGCGCGAGACCTGGGTCCGCGGCGCCAAGCTGATCGACCAGGCCGGCTACACCTGGCCCCCCAGCGGCCGGACCCTCCAGTACCTGCAGCGCCGGGCCTACCGGCACCTGAAGCGGATCGCGCTCGAGCGGCCGAGCGAGCTGCTCGACTACGCCGAGGGTCTGCTGGCGGGGGGCGCGCGGCTGGGAGCCATCACCCGCCGCCTGCTGCGCGTCGATCACCCGGGCTTCCGCGGCGGCGAGGCCAGCGGCGGCGGCTTCCAGGCCCGCCTGGACAACCCCTTCGCCCTCGAGGAGGGCGGCGACGAGCCCGACCCCCTCGCGCTGCTCGAGCTCGACGCCGCGGCGCTGATCGCG